>NZ_MVOI01000007.1 GCF_002283555.1 Rubrivirga sp. SAORIC476
CACGGACGCTGGGCGCTGGGTGGACGGGCTGCCCGCTGCTCGGTCGGAGCCCGCGAACGGCGCCCCGAACGCGAGGCCGAGAATGACGGCCTGGGCGGCGAGGCGGAGACGTCGAGGGGTGAGGGGGGGGGGGGGGGAGGGCACGGTGCGTCATGACACGTCGCCCGTCCAGCGCGCTCCGCGTCCGTGGCGGCTCACGTGTCCGGACAAAAACTGCCCAGCCCCTGAGCCTCAGCCACCGCCCGTCGCGCTCCCCACTTGACGCCCGACCTCTCGGGCTCTCTTTCCCATCCCTCTCAAATCAGCGACGCGACGCCCTCGTCGTCGTTTAATAGAGTTTAGAAGATGTTTAATACGTTTAAGGGTCGCCATCCCGTTGCGGCCCAACGAGATCCGGGGACAAAGGTACCACTTTCCAGGGCGAAAGGTACCGGTCTACGGGGCGAGAGGTACCACTCTACGGGGCGAAAGGCACCGGTTTCCAGGGCGAAGGGTACCGGTTTCCAGGGCGCCCGCAGCGCGTCGGCCTCAATCTCTCAAAATCGGCCTCTAGATAGTCGTGAGACCCGATTCTCGACTCCTCCACACGGGGCCAGGACTGAAAGGTACCGGTTTACGGGGCGGACAGGTACCAGTTTACGGGGCGGGACCCGAAAGGCACCGGTCTCCAGGGCGCAGACCGCCTCTGGCGGCGCCGTATGGGGCAATCTGCCCGCGAGAGGTACCGGTTTACGGGGCGGGTCCAGAAGGGTACCGGTTTCCAGGGTGGGGGGACACCGCCCGCTCGCTGCTTCCCGGGTGGCGGCGTCGCTGGGGTGCGGGCGATGAGCGTGATACCTTCCACAGATCCCCGCCCTGTCCACGAGCACGGCGGCTCCGCGCTCGCCATCGGGCGCCCCTCCCGCGCGCTCCCGTCGCGCCCGAGGCGGAGCCGCCTCCAGACCATCATCGAGAGCCGCGTCACCGGAGCCGAGCTGAAGAAGCACGTGGGGGCGATCCACGTGAAGGCGCCGCTGTCGCTGCTCCAGCGGAAGCTCTCGAACGTCCTCCTGCTCAACGCCTACGAGGAGCTCCCCGACCCCTCGGTCAAGGAGCACGAGATCCCCGTCCGCGTGCTGGCCGAGGTGGCCGGGTACGACTCGAAGGACTTCGCCTACCTCCGCGACGCGCTCCGTGCGCTCGTCGACTGCCGGGTCGAGTGGAACGTGCTCGGCGAGGACGGCGAGGAGGAGGAGTGGGCGGCGGCCTCGCTCCTGGCCCAGGCCAAGACGAAGGGCGGCGTGTGCCGCTACGTCTACGCGCCCGACCTCCGCGAGAAGCTGTACCGGCCCGAGGTCTACGCCCGGATCAACCTGGCCATCCAGGCCCGGTTCGGGTCGGGCTACGCGCTCGCGCTCTACGAGAACTGCGCCCGGTTCCGGAAGGTCGGGACGACGGGGTGGATCGACCTCGAGACGTGGCGGGACTTGCTCGGGGTGGGGGAGGACCAGTACCGGGCGTTCAAGGCGCTCCGCCAGAAGGTGCTCGCGCCCGCGATCCGGGAGGTCAACGAGTTCTCCGACGTCCGCGTCGAGATGGAGACGCAGCGGCAGAAGCGGCGGATCGTCGCGCTGAAGTTCGTGGTGAGGGAGGCGCCAGAGGGCGGCCCGGCAGCCGCGGCGAAGGGGCTCGGGCCGACGCTCCGCGAGGCGCTGGGCGCCGAGGGCGCCCCGGACCCCCGGTCCGCGGCCCCGGAGCCCGCCGAGGTCCTCCAGGACCACCCGCGCGCCGAGCTCCAGCGGCGCCTGCTCGGCTTCGGGCTGACCGAGGCCCAGGCGCTCGACCTCTCGACCGAGTTCCCCGAGGCCCGCGTGGCCGCCAACCTCGACCACGTCGAGGCCGAGGTCGCGCGCGGGCTCGCGTCCGGGGGACGTGAGGTCAAGAACGTTGCTGCGTTCACCGTCGCCGCCGTCCGGGGCGACTACGCGAAGGGGGCTGCGACACCGGACGTGGTCCTGAAGGCGTCGGAGCAGAAGGAGAAAGCGGCCACGGCCGCGAGGGCGAAGCAGGAGCGGACAGCGGCGCAGAAGGAGGCCGCAGCCAGGGCCAAGCGCTCGGCTGAGGAGCGCCGCCAGCGCGCGCTCGCCGAGGCGTGGGACGCGCTCTCCGACGACGAGCGGGCCGCGTTCACCGAACGGGCCGTCGCGCGGCTCAAGGGCGAGGCCCCGCAGGTCCACCGCTGGTACGAGGAGGAACTGGGCGCGGGCAAGGCGGTCGGCGAGATGCGCCCGGCCGTCCGCTCGACGCTCCGGTCGTTCCAGCACGAGGAGATGGGACGGCTGCTGTGACGGACCGTTCGGCCCCGACGCTCCAGAACTCGTTCCCAGAGTTGGGCTACGGGGTCGCCGGCGTCGTCCGCGCGCTGAGGGACGGACTGCCCACCTCGCGCGTGGACGCGCTCGCCTCGGCCTTGGGCGTCTCCACGGCGCGGGCCGCTGGGTCTCTCGGGGTGTCGGCCTCGACGCTCGCGAGGCGCCGACGGGCGGGGCGACTCACGCTGTCCGAGAGCGAGCGGGCCTACCGGATCGGTCGGCTCGTCGAGCGGGCCACGGAGGGGTTCGGGAGCGCGGGCGTCGGCGCGGAGTGGCTGAGGCGGCCGAACTGGGCGCTCGGCGGCGAGCCCCCCCTCGACTACGCCGACACCGAGTCCGGCGCGCTGGAGGTGAACCGCGTCATCGGCCGGATTGAGCACGGGATTCCGTTGTAGCGGGAGCCACAGTCGTCCTCCCGTGGGCGGGAAGGATCGGCGCGCCGGGCTTTCATCCTGGGACGGGGTTTCACCGCGCGGTGAAACGTGCTCGTGGGGTGCGTTCAGCGCCCAGCTTCTCAGGGCCGCCGCTTGGAGCCACGTCCTACCTTCCGTCCATGTACGACGACGAAGACCGGGCCTCCGACGCGGCGTGCCGCGCGCTCCTGGACCACGCGCTCGAGGGCGAGCGGGCGTGGATGGACGAGCTGGCGCCGGGCGACGTCCCGAGCCCCGCGATCGCTCCGCTCGTCGACCGAGGGGCGGCCGAGTTCAAGGAGCGCCCCTTCCGGGTCCGGTGGCTCTCGTTTCTCGGGGACATCCTCTGGGACGTGTTCTCCGACAACAACGACGTCGTCGGGCCGAGCGGCGAGCGCTACGACCTCGGCTCGTTCCGGGGCAGCGGCGGCTTCATCGCCGACCACCTCAACGACCGGCTGGCGGACGAGGGGGACGGGCACGGTCCTCGGTGGAGCCGGAGCCCCTTCGGCTACCTCGACTTCTACATGGGGACGCTCGGGCTCTTCGGCGACGGCGAGCTCGACGAGCGGGGCTCGCCGTTCTACGTCCGCGTGTTCGAGCGGCTGCGCGAGCGCGGGTGCGACTGGCGCTACGCCCCGCCCGCCATCGGCCTCGTCCGGTTCGACCAGCCGGGCGAGGAGGCGGACGACCCCGCGCGGTACGACCCGAATGCGGCGCTCGCGGCCCAAGCGGAGCGCGACGAGGAGGAGGAGCGGCTCGGCGAGTTCGCCCGCCAGCTCGCCGAGGCGAACGCCAAGGCGTTCGAGCGGGCCGCCCGCGAGCCGCCCCTCGTCGTCCGGGCCTACCGCGAGGTCTACGGGGAGTGGCCGGTCTACGTCCGCCACTGACGGCGACCGACGGAGTTGTTTAAATAGAGCCGGGCTGCCCACTCCGGCAACACCAGCCTTTCAGACAACCGCTCCGCCCTCCCCCTCGCCCCATGATTTCGACCGACGACGAATACCAACGCGCCCTCCGGCGCTTGAATGAGGACGCCGCCACGCTCCGCCGCCAGCGCGCGGCGCTCGCCGAGTCGCGCCTGAGTGGGGACGAGCTCGACCGGGCGATGGCGCCGCTGCTCTCGTTCCGCGCGGGCCTGGAAGAGGAGGTCGAGGCGTACGAGGACGGGCGGCTCTCCGGCTCCGAGGGGTGATCCCCATAATTCTACCGCGTCGTTCGTTACGCACGGCGCGTTACGCGCGCTGCGTAGTGGTGAGGTCGGGCGGTCCGGCCTGCCACTACGGTGGCATGCCACCGTAGTGGCAGGCGGCGACTCCACATCGCGAGATGTCCTGCAGATCGGTAGTCCGGGACGGCCCGCGATGGTAGTGTAGGGGGGGCTCCGAACAACGGGGCGGGCTTCAGACGCCGGACAGGTCTCGGGGGGGAGCGAGCGAGTGGTGCTCAAGCCAGACGTGGTTGTGCCGATACGAAGTGGGACCGTCCCACCGTTCTTCGTACATTGACCGCTCTCGCGAGCCCCGCGTCCTATGCCTGCCACTGCCGACTACACGGCCAAACTCGACACGAAGCGCCGGATCTTGCTCCGCGGCGACGACGCGCTCTACGATCAGTACCAGGTGCGTCACCGCGACGACGGGGTCATCGAACTCCGGCCTCAGGTGACGGTCGACGTCGCGTCGATTTCGGCCCGGACGCTTGCGACGATCGAGCGCTCGATGGAGGCCCTGGAGCGAGGCGAGGCTTCAGCACCCGTCGACCTCGACGAGACGTTTCCCGGTCTCGATGACGATGGGGCACCCGCGTGACGTTCGCCATCCGCATGGGGGTGCCCGACATGGCCGCCTTCAACGACTCGATCACGGCGAAGGCGCGGGCGGGGACGCTCGACCGCGACGAGAAGGCGCTGTTCAAGCAGTGGCGGAAGGCGCTGGGCCACCTCACGCAGAACCCTCGGCACCCGGGCCTGCGGACGCACGAGATCGAACCGCTGAGCGCGCGGTTCGGGCAGAAGGTGTTCCAGTCGTACCTCAACCAAGGCGACACGGCGGACCGGCTCTACTGGGTCTACGGCCCCGGCCGCGGCGAGATCACGGTCGTCGGGCTCGAGCCGCACCCGGAGGACCGGAAACGGGGCGGGTACGAGCGGGTGTCGCTGTCCGGGCTCCCTCCGAGGGGATAGCCATTATTGCAGATACGCCCCATTCACGGTGAGCGTCACCACCAACCGGGGCGGGTCGTTGGCGAGCGCGGCGTGCCGTGTCTTGCCACCCATGCAGCCTTCGTTTCCGATAAGGACAAATTATCGGAAAGAGATAAGGCGCCGAAGCCTACCTTCGGGTCGCCGCTCTGATGTCTCCGAGTGGCCTGAATATGCAATAACAGCCATACCCTGTGTCCGCTGACCTCGTCTCCCTCGGCGCCGACCATCTGCCCGCCGCGCTCGAAGCGGACGCTGAGTCCGCCCGCCGGTTCGCCGAGGCCGCCCGCTCCGACGCCACGCTCCGGGCGTACCGCTCCGACTGGGCCGACTTCGCGCTGTGGTGCGCAGGCCGCCAGCTGCCCGCGATGCCGGCCACGCCCGAGACCGTCGCCTTATATATAGCGTCTCGCGCGGAGGCCGGACCCGAGGGCGACGACGGGCGGCCGACGGCACCGCTGAAGGTGGCCACGCTTGAGCGGCGGATGGCGGCGATCTCCCAGGCCCACAAACTCGCCGGCGTCGAGAGCCCGGCGCTCCGCTCGCGCGAGCCGCTCCACTCCGTCTGGGCCGGCGTGGTCCGCACGCTCGGGACCGCGCGCGAGAAGGTGGCCCCGGCGCTCGCGGCCGACGTCGTCGCCATGGCCGCCGTGTGCGACGAGGCGGTCCGGCTGGCGGAGACGTTCCCCGACGACGCGGCGCCCGGCGCGGCGCTCCGGGCGCGACGGGACAAGGCGATGCTGCTGGTGGGCTTCGCCGCGGCGCTCCGGCGGAGCGAGCTCGCGGCCGTGCGGACGGAGCACCTCTCGTTCACGCCCGATGGGCTCCGGCTCCTGATCCCAAAGTCGAAAAGCGACCAGGAGGGAGCGGGCCAGGTCGTCGGCGTGGCCTACGGTTCGCGGGTGGAGACGTGCCCCGTGCGTGCGGTCCGGTCCTACCTCGCCGCGGCCTCGCGCGAGCTCGCGGACCAGGGGCGGCCCTCCCCCCTCTCGGGGCCGGTCTTCCGGTCGGTCGACCGCTGGGGGCGGCTCGGTCGGAAGGCGATCACGGGACGAACCGTCGCGAACGTCGTCAAGCAGCACGCCGAGGCGGCCGGGCTCGACCCCACGCTCTACGCCGGGCACTCGCTGAGGGCGGGGTTCGCGACCACGGCCGCGCGGGCCGGGAAGTCTGACCGGGCGATCCGGAAGCAGACGCGGCACAAGAGCGCCGCCATGCTGGCTGAGTACGTCCGCGAAGGGAGGCTCTTCGACGACAACGCGAGCGAGGGGATCGGACTCTGAGGGCGTCCCGGCCTACGTAGAGCGGAGCGTATCGAAGAGGGAGTCAACAGGATCGATCTGCTTTTGTGGATCGGACGATGGCGCCGGTTTCTTCTCTGGAGACGAGGTAGCCCGTTCGGCCTCGCGAGCGGCGCGCTCGACGTTCTCCTGTTCTGCGTCCGCCTTGGCCTGATCGAACGCTTCTACAACATCGTCTGGCAGCGTCCGGTCGAGTTTCTCTGCGATCTGGACGACCTGCTCTCGGAACGACTCGATCATCTCGGGGTCGTCGCGGTAGTTGCTGACAGCGGCGTCAACCTCCTCTTTCGCTACTCGCTCGAATGCGTCGCTGACCGCTTCATTGAGCTGCTCTGTCAGCCTAGGGTCCCACCACCCCGCATCGGGCATCGCGTCGACGAGGCGCCCGAACGTCTCGGCGTCGTACACCTCGTCGCACGCGGTCTCGAAAGCCATGGCTTCGCTCTGTGGAGTGGAGATCCGGCCCTTGTACGGATGGTACTGGAGGGCGTCGAGCAGGTCGACGATCGCGTCCTCATGTGACTGACACAGTTCGATCTCTTCGTAAGCCGAACTCACGAGGGACTTAAGAACCGCCTCGGCATCCGCGCGCGGAAGGGCGCGGAAGGTGCGGACCGCGAACGCCGCTCGACCCGTTGCGCCTTCTGGTGCTCGGCGGTGCGCCCGGCCCGGTTCTACGGAGAAGTCAAGTCTCGCCGGCTGGACGCCGAACGTCCGTATGAGGGCAGCACGTGCGTCCTCCGCGCTGGCGATGCGCCTCAGGACCAAGTAGTGCACCTGCTCGAAGAACACCGCGGTCGCCAGCAACGATCGGGCTTCGTGGGGCCGTCCTGCCAACCGAGCCTCGACGTAGTCCCGGATGGACGGGTTATGAAAACGGGCGACGTAGCGCCCGTTCACTTGATGGATCGTCGCGACGAACGTGCCGTCCAATTCTCTCAGAGCCTCTCGGAAGTCCTCCGGGGCGGTCGGCTGGCGGTGTTGCCGAGAGCGGGCGGTATGGAGAGGCCAGAAGGCGCGCTCCAGATCGTCGAGGAGGACCCCGCTCGGCAGGGAGGCGAGCACGGTGAGCAAGTGCCGCGAGGCGAGCGACACATGGTTCTCGTAGGCGTGCCTCCAGAGTTCATCGGGGCGGTCGAGGGCGCGGACGAACCTCTCTGGAAAATGCGCCGGGGGCGTGTCCGGCTCGACGATCCCAGGCGTCGTCATCCAGTCGACGATGCGCGGGCTGAAGTTAGAATGCTCCACGATCTTCCGGTACGCCCGCTCCTCGAGGAGGGCCTCAGCGTAGGCCCGGTCCAACCCAGAGTGGAGGAGGTGGTTGTACAAGATCCGGGCACGGTGGAGTGTGTCGTATCCCTCCAACTCCACCGTGCACTTGGCCCAGTCCACGCCCGGTCGGTCGAGCCGTTCGTGAGCCGCGCGGGCCTGGCGGAGGATGTACTCTCGCGTCGTGAGGATGAGGCGGGTGTTCTCAGAGCGCCGGACCTCTGCGAACAGCGCGAGCAGGTCGCGGTCCTCGTTCCGCTCCAACGACTCCAGCGCCGTCATGCCGAGGAAGTCGTCGAAGTAGAGGGCTTGGTACTTCGACGTGTCGAGCACCTCCAGGGCTTCGGACACCGTCCGGTTCAGGACGACGAGCTCGTATCCCCGTCCGACGAGATCGGCGGCGAGGATCTCGGCGAGGGTCGTCTTCCCGACCCCTGGGATGCCAGCGATCACGCAGTAGTGGAGCTGGTCGAGAAGGCTTCGAGCTTCGCCGAGGCTCGGGTGCGGGACGTAGGTCCGGAGCGTGTCGGGGAGTCCGTCGGACAGAATCCTCGCTCGCTCGAAGAGTCCTCCGTTGAGCACTCGCTGGAGCACCGCCGATGAGGTGAGCCAGAGACGTGGGTGGCGCCTCTCGACGTGGGCGTGGTCCCGGAGCAGACCGTTGATTTCCTGTGGGCCGATCACGTCCGCCGGCGTTCGTATGAACGGGGAGAACGCCTCAATGACCTCGCGCTTCCTACCGGGGTTCATCGGCAACGACGTGACGAACACGTACCGACCGAGGCTCAGAGACCGGACCTTTGGGACTTCTTGGGCGACGGCCTTCTTGAGATCGCTCCACGTCGACCCCGCGTAGTGCTTGCACTGGACGACAGTGGTTCCTGCCCCCGACCGCGCGTACCGTAGGTCAACCCCGTCGTCGCGTCCCGCGGAGAACGACTCGAGCGGTACGCCCCACTCCTCCTGGAGAAGATCGCGCACCAGATCCTCGAAGTCGACGCTCGAGAGCGCGGAGAAGGTATATGCAGGCATGCTACACGGCTGTCCAGGTGTCAGTCCCCGACCACTGCCTCGACGAACAGCACGAGGTCGCCAACAGCGTCGGCCACGTAGGCGTCGTCTACCGCTCCTGCACGGAATCGTGATGCGCCGCGCGGGCCGAGGCCCTGCTCTGAGAGGAAGTCGGCCTGGAGCACGGCGAGCGCGGCCGCCAGCGCGGGGTGGTCGCCGAGGGCCACCCATCTCGCGGCGACGGCGTCGGGCCCGCCCGGCCAGTTCCGGACGACGTAGACGAGGTCGTAGGCGTCCTTCTCGCTCCCCCGGTTCCGAAACGCGATGGCCTTGAGGACGACGAAAGCGGCGGGGCCGCAAACCCGGACGGGGCGTTCGGCCGCGTCCCCATCGAGCGTGGTGCCGGAGACCACGCGGGCCTCGGCGTCGTCAAAGGCGAGGCGGAGGCCGAGCGCGCGGAGGGCGGCGAGGTCCTCGGTGAGGTGGAGCGTGCGGCCCCAGTCCTGCCCATCGGTCTCCGTCTCGTCGATGAGGAAGTCGACAACGACGGACTCCTCGACGCGGGCATAGCGCCAACGCTGCTTGGTGGGGTTGCCCTTTTCGTTCGTGTCTGGTTCGAAGCCCCGGTCGCGGAGACGCTCGGCGAGCTCGTCGTAACGGTCCTCGTCAACGACGGCGAGGCGGATGCCGAGGTCGACGTCGACGGACCCGACGTGGGCGTCGTCGCGGGCGGCGGCCTCGGCCTGGTCGACGAGGAGAGACGGGACCAAGCCACCCACGAGGACTACGTCGTCGTGGAAGTCGCCGAGGGCGACGAGAACCTGGAGGAGCGTCTGCCGGGTCCGTTCCAGCTGCTCCGGGGTGTAGTCGGTGGCGTAGGGAGTGCTCACGAGGCAGGCGGCGGCGGGTCAAGGGCGAGGGGCCGGAGCGCGTCCTGGAGTTCCGGGCCGCGCTCGGAATCGTGCTCGAGGTCGACGTACGTCTGAGCCGGGGCCACGCAGCGGAGGCCCTTGACGGGGCGGACGCCGTCGAAGACGCCGCGGTCGTCAGGGACGAGGAGGCGGACGTTGGGCGCGCGGGTGTCCGTGCGGAACCCGGCCTCGGACGCGACGGCGACCGGGGTGGGGTGCTCGTCGCGCGTGACGTAGCACGTCACGAGCCGGAATCCGGCGGCCTGGGTGTAGGCCCAGGCGGCGGCGAGCCCCGTCAGCGCGTAGGAGATTCCGTCCCGGTCGAAGACGTCGGCCAGGCGGCGGGCGCGCTCCTCACCGGAGCGCCCCGGGAGGTGTCCCGTGATGACCTCGTGGCGGAAGGCGTTGCCGTCGGCCCAGGCGTCGAGGAGGCGGGCGGGGTCGTGGGCTGTGATTAGTCCGTCGTTGTCGCGGTAGACGAGGTCGGCGTTGAGGAGCCGTCGGACGAGTCGGCTCACGTGGCCCGCGTCGAGATCCGTGGCCTCGGCGAGCTCCTTCTGAGTCCAGGCGGCACCCGGCGACGCAAGGAGAGTGCGAGCAAGCCGGGCCGACTTCGGAGCGAACGCGTTGCGCGGCCGTCCGCGCGTCTCGAACGCATTGGGTCGGCCTGATACGTGGACGTAGAGGTCTCCGCCTGGCGTATGCGAGGTGACGTGGGCGTTCCCCGAGAGGTCGGCCCACGCGACGCCCTCGGACTCGCAGCGCTCCGCACCAGAAGGGCTCATGTGGGGGACGACGACGAGCGGGGCGGCGCCGTCCATGGACTGCCTACGGAGGTGGGCCAGCGCCGCCTCGATGGACGTGGGACTCGGGTCCCCCTTCACTTCGACGAGGAACACGTGGGGGCCGACATGCACAACGGCGTCCAGGCCACCCCTCCCCTCCTCTACGTCGGCATGTGACGAGGCTCCCGTCCAGCGCTCGAAGAGCTGGGCGAGTGCGCGGGGGGCGTCGGCTTCGGAGAACGGCTGGGAGGACACGATTGCGCAAATAGCACTCAGTTGCCAATATAGGCAATCCAGCCGGTTTTAGACAACCCGAACCCTGTTGATCAGCGCCGGTAGGTGAGCAACCGGCGGCCGTGACGGAACACGTCGGCGATGGGCTCCGCGCGCGAGCAGTCGAACCCCGCATGGACCAGAAGCCGCTGGACGTCCTCCGACGAGACCGCGACGTTGTGAGCGGCGCAGTGGCGAACGAAGTCGTAGAACCGCTCCCAATCGTAGGGGTGGAGCCCGGTCATGTTGGCGCATGAGACGAACCGCTGGAAGACGTCGGCTGCACCTGGGGGGAGTCTAGCGAGGGCGTCGGCTGGCTCGACCAGGAGGCGACAACGAGTCCCGTGCTCCCGGTTGAACGCCCTCAGCAGAGGGGAGAGGACGAGCTCCGCGGCCTCTACGTAGACCTCTCGAGTAGGCGCGACCGGTCCCCCGCCCCAGTCTTGAGCGCGGACCTCAACATCGGCCCAACTCCCGCGAGTTGAGGAGACGAGGAGCTGCGCGCCGAGCCCCCGGTACGGCACGTTTCGTGTCGGGCGAATGTTGAGGATCTCGAAGTCCGTGGAGTCGATGTCGTCGCGCCGTTCTGCGTCGTATCCCCCCAGCGTGGCCGCGAATCGCTCAACCTCACGGAGGAAGGCATGGGGGTCCGGCGATGCGTTGATGCGGATGTCGGGCAGCATCGGACTAGAGGAGGGGCAGACGGCTCCTGTCGTGTTCGGTCGCGTCGTCGAGGAGGTGAACCAGGTAGCCTGTCGCGGCCATCCCCCCAAGCCACTTCGCAGCTGGATCCGCAGTGGACTGGAGAAGGCGAGCAGTCCCCCATGCGAGGAGGCCGAAGGCCGTCCAGCTATGGAAGAACTCCCGATGGCGTGGCGTCGTGGCGGGTTCGAGGAGATCGGGCCACGTGCCCGCTACGGCGCCGATAGCGTAACCCGCGAGCCCGAGCGAGAGAGTGCGGCCGAGATCCGGCTGAAAAAACGGATCGATCTGCCGCCGCGCGTCTTGAACAGCGAGGTCGGTAACGCAGGCGACGAGGGCCGTGGCGGCGGCGCTGCTCTCGATGTGTTGTTGGCGGCGAGGCATATTGGGGCGAGTAGGGGAGGTCAAAGTAGGAGGCTCACCGTCAGCACCATGTCACCCGCCCGTCGCGGAGGATGAAGTGGCTCCGGCAGCCGCGGTGCCGCCAGACGGACGGCGAGAGCGTCGGGACGCCGCCATGAGACGTAAGCCGCCAGCGCGGGCGGTCGTCGGGAAGCAGGCTGAGCTGGATCGTCTCGCCGCACCCGCACGGGCACGAGAGGACGGCGTACCAGAGGTGGCCGCCCTCGCCGACGGCGACGATCTTGAGTGGATCGACCGCCTCGGGGACTTCGAAGGCGTGGTCGAGCCGGTAGCGCGGCGGCTCCGTTGGCTGGGGCCGAAACCGGCCGACGATCCACTGGAACGCACGGCCGAAAAGATTCCAGACTCTCATGCTGCGCGCCGGGTAGCGGTTGCCGAGAACTCCGGCATCCCCAGGAGCGGAGAGGTGTCGCCGCGCCCGACGAGCTTCGCCAGTGCGACATCCGGCTCGCCGTCTGCGTCAGAAAGGAACCGCGACTGCGAGAGGCTGATGCCGTTCCGGGCAAACTTTCGGTTGTCGTCGTCGCGGAACGGGTGGAGCCGAGCGAGCAGCTCGTTAACCGCGAGCGAGGCGTAGAACGTGTTCACGCTGACGACGGCCGGGCTCCCCTCCTGTACGCCGATCACGTACTTCTCCTCGAGCTGGGACTCGTACAGCTCGGGGTCGGCGCGGCGGAGGTGGGCGGCCTGGAGCGCGGTGGCCGAGTAGGCCCCTCGGCTGAGGAGGCTCGACCCGCCAGGTTGGAGGTAGTGGACCGTCCCGTGGACGCCGTCGACGCCGCCCTGGCCGTCGGCGTCAAGGCGTACGCCGACATCAAGATACGGGAGCGCGTAGTGCGTCGCGATCCGGTTCATAAGGTCCCGACCGTCGACCGAGTCCACACAGCCGAAGAGGACGTCGGCGAGCGCGACGCGGCGGACCACGTCGGCGTCGAAGAGCGAGCTCTGGATCGGGACAACGCGCGTGCCGAGGTCCATGCGTCGAACGGCGTCCGCGAGCACCTCGACCTTCGGTCGACCGATGTCGGCACGGGTGGCGTTTAGGATCCGGTTGAGGTTCCGCTCCTCGACGAGGTCGGGGTCGACGAGGATGATCTCGCCGACACCGAGGCGGGCGAGCATTTCGACGACGGGGCTCCCGGTGCCGGAGGCGCCGACGACGGCGACCGAGAGGCGCGAGAGCGCGGCCGTCGTCCCCACCCCGAACGCCTGCGCCGTCCGCTCGGCGAAGCCTGCCACGCGGCCGAGCGCCCCGTCGCACACGGCGTCGCGGTGGAAAACCCAGAGGTCGTCGCCGGCGACGAGGACGCTTTCGACGGGGACGAACCGCGCGCCGCCCTCGCCGTCGTCGTAGGCCGCACGGGCGAAGACCTCTCCGCCCGGAAGCATGACAGCGCTCGCGTGCGGGCCGGGGTCGTCGGTCCGCCCCATGACGGACGGGAAGAGGTCGGCGTCCGAGGCGTCGTCGGTCTCGCTGAAGGCGCGGTAGCCGCCGGGGTGCGAGTGAACCTTGAGGACAGCGAGCCCGCGCCGCTCGGCCCGATCGAACACGTCGAGGAACGGCTCGACGGGCCACGAGACGAGGACCGGCGTCCGCTCGTGGCACAGGTCGTAGGGGACGGGGATGATGTCGCGGGCGGTGAGGACGTGGCGCGAGCCCCAGGGTCCCTCGTCGGCGTCGCCGATGCGGCGCCCGCAGAGGACGAGCGCGACGGCCTCGTTCCCGTCGCCGGGGAACAGGTGGTCGTAGAGGGCCGAGTGCTGACGGCCTGAGAAACGGAGGGACACAGAGGAGGTACTCATGGCGGGATACGGCGGGTGCAGATGGAATCGAAGTCGAGAGAGTGCTTAGGCGCGGCGGGGGCGCTTGACGAACTCCTGCGCGAGCCACTCCTCGACGAGCGCGAGGTGGGTCGAGACGTCGTCGAGGCCGGGCCGCCACGGGTTCTGGGCCGTCCGGTGGCGGCTCCAGCGCTGGAACGGGGTCCCGCCGATGACGAGCGTCGCGAGCGCGCCGATGGGCTGGCGGTCGGCGCGGACGACTGGCGGGTCGAAGTAGACCATGTCGATCTGGACCGTCGGGTATCCCGGCGGGATCATGAGCGCGACGGTCGCCGTGCGGGCCTGATAGCCGTCCGGAAGCGGGAAGTCGTGGACGAGGAGGAACTGGCGGCGGCCGTCGACAACGGTCTCCCAGGGGAGCCCGCGGGCGTCTAGGTGCTCGACGTCGTGCTCGGGGAGCGTGACCTCGCGCCGGAGCGTGGGGGCGGCGACGGCCCCCTCGTGCTGGTCGAGGGGGACCGTCATGAACCGCTCGACGCCGGGCGCGCAGAACGAGACGGACTCGTCGTAGCCAACCTTCTTGGCCTGACCGCCGCGGAGCTTCTGGTCGAGCCGGAACCGGGTGACGGGGTTCTTGCCCGCGAGCGCGAGGATCTCGCGGCCCGTCATGGCCGGGCGGTCGACGACGTGGCGCTGGCGGTCGACGCGGATGCGGTAGCGCTTGGCGCGGGGCGTCTCGTGGCCGTGCTCGGCGCACGCCTCGATGTCGACGGGCTCGTCGGCCTCGACGACGACCTCGGCCGTCGGCGCGGCGGCCTTAGCCGCCTCGAGGTCGGCGAGGACGCGGGCCTTGTCCGGGTGGGCGCGGCCCGCCGCGAGCGGCTCGCCGGTCGTCTGCTGGAACGCCCAGTCGAACCCGCCGTCCTCATCGGGGACGAGCTCGAACTCGGTCTCGGCGAGGCGGTCGGGCGCGCCGTCGAGCGTGCGGTCGTTGAGCGGGCTCTCGGCCGCGCGGCCGCGGAAGACGTAGAGCCCTGCGAGGCAGTCGCCGAAGTCGGCGTAGGGCTCGCCGGAGGTGCAGAGCGTGTCGCCGTCGGCGTTCAGGAGCTCCCAGTAGAATTGGGTGTCGTCGGAGGTGTGGAGGACGCGGAACGTGGCGTTCATCGTGTTCGGGGTCTGGAGAAGCGGGCGGGATTGCCCGACACCTCTCCAGTCGTGAGCACGACTCCAAACCGGAAGTCCAAGGCGAGGAAAAAACCGGGCCGCGCGCGCTACTTCGGACAGATGAAGTAGAACGGGCAGCGCGGGCACTCGCGAGGGCTGGGCTCTGCGTGGAAGTCGCCGTCGAGGATGCCCTCGATGGCCTTGGCGTACTTCTCGATCCGTCCGTTCCGCTTCCGGTCGGTCATCTCCATCGGCGTCCGCTCTCCGGTCTCTAGTTGGATCGCCTTAATGGCGTAGTCCCCGTCGGCCACGGTCGCAGCCTGATGCAGAAGGGCGTAGACGGGCTTGTCCGGTTCCGACTTGCTGAGCCGCCCGGTCTTCCATTTCTGGACGACCGTCTGCCCTCCGACTGTCGAGACCACATCGGGCCTCACCGTCACGGTCCCATTTCGCAGGTCCACCGTCCACTCAGGGCGAATCTCACCGTCATCGGCAGCAAAGGCGGCCGCGGCGATCCGCCCGGCCTCAGCTCGGAGGCGGACAGCGTAGGGGCTCTTGCCGAGGCGGTCGTGAGACCATGCCTCATCGAGTATGGTGGCGATGGCCTCCGGCGTGGGCATTCGCCCCTCGGTCTGCTCGTCAAGGATGTATCGTACTGCGCGCCGGGTCGCCCGGTGGAAATCGAAGTACGCGCTCCCCTCCCCTCTCCCATCGAGCCGCAGGACGTGCGAATAGGCGTACTGCCGCGGACACGTGAGGTAGGTGTCGAGCTCTGACCTGGAGAACGGGTCGTCGGGGTCGCGCACCGGCGGAGCGATAGCCGACGCTGCCGGCGGGTCCAGGGGCGGTTCGTCCGTCCACCGAGCCGGAGCATCGGGGAGAGATGCTGGGACGAGTCCCAGGAGCGTGGAAGGGTCTCGGTTTGTGTTGATATAGCGCTCTGCACGCGAGAGGCAGAGCGCGTCCCGGGCACGAGAGGCCGCGACGAAGAACAAGCACTCCTCCTCGTCGTCGTGGAGGTCCCTCAGCGCCGCCCCGACTAGGCCGTCCGGCGGCGGGCACGTGGGCGTCCGGAACGTGTTGGGGAAGTACGTCTTGGCCAGGGCGGGGACGTGGACAACGTCGAACTCGAGCCCCTTGCTGGCGTGGACGGTCATGAGCCGGACGGCGTTGATGTCGTCGGCCCACTCGGGCACCTGTCGGACCTGACGGTCTTGGTTCTGGAGGCTGAGGCGACGGACGTAGTCGAGGAACGCCCGGCGGGAGTAGCCGGGCGCGGCCCCCTCACGGTCGCGGTGACCGAGCGCGAGTGCGAGGAGTTGATAGACGGCGAGCCGCCGCTGCTGCGTTTCGACCTCAGATCCACCCTCCAGCCGGCGGACGTACTCGCTCTGCTCGAAGAGGTAGTGCGAGAGGAGGTCCCAGACGGGCACGTTGGGATGGATGCCCGCCACGTGACTCGAGAGGGCGTCGAGGCCCCAGACTCCTGCGTCCGTCAACCCGTCGACGCCAGATGCCCTTGGCAGCGCTTGGAGGGGGGAGCGTCCGTGCTCCTCGGCCCAGGCCAGCACGCGATCGACGTCGGCACGAGGAACGTCGTATTCAGGAAAGGACGCCACGCGGACGAGGCCGCCCCACCCACCCCCGCTCACGAGGCTCACGAGCGAGAGGAGGTCTCGGACCTCGCCCCGCTCGAACACGTTGCCGAGGTAGAGCATGGGCACACCCTCCTTCTCCAGGACGCGCGCGTAGCGCTCCAAGAGCGTGTGGGTCCGGCAGAGCACGGCCTGGCTCTTCCACTGCGGCTCGCCGTCAGCGCCAGTGCTCGCGCGGTCGCGGACGGCCCGAGCGAGCCCGAGCCCCTCGGCCTCTAGGGTCGTCGCGACGCTGAGCGACACCTCCCCCGGCGCATCGTCGCGGTTAACGTCCCACGGCTCGAACGCCTCTGGTGGGGCCGCGCACATCGATGTAGCGATTTCGGACACGGCGTCGACGATGGCCGGTCGAGACCGATAGTTGCACGAGAGACGCTCGACGCGGAGCGAGGGATAGTCCTCGCGGAGCCGGTCGAAGTTGGCCGCCGACGCCCCCCGCCAGCGGTAGATGGACTGGCGGGGGTCCCCGACGATCCAGAGGCCCCGGCCCGCGCCCGCGACCGCTTTCAGCAAGCGTCCCGACGCGCGGTTGACGTCTTGGAACTCGTCGACGAGGACGTGAGCGAAGTCGGACTCAACGCGCTCCCGGACCCCCTCGTCCGACTCCAAGAGGAGGACGGACCGGTAGACGAGGTCGCCGAGGTCAATGGCCCCCGCGTCGTGGAGCAGACCTTGGTAGGCCGCGTACGCGCGCGCGACGGCCTGGGCCTTCTCGGCCGCCTCGGTCTCCTTATCGGTCGTCGCTGACGCCCGCATCGCGTTGGCTAGCTCGGCGTACCGCTCAGGACCTACGACCTCGTCCTTCGCCCGCGAGATCGCCGATAGGATGTCCGGGAGGTTGCGGCCGGGGTCCGACAGTGCCTCGTAGGGACCGAGGTCGATCTCGCCCAAGGCCCCTTCGAGCAGGACGGAGGCGTCAACGGGGTCGAGGACCCTCGGCCGGAGGGGGAGCCCGGCCTCCTCGTTGTACTTGTGGAGGAGCTCGAGCCCGAAGGCGTGGAAGGTCCCCATCCATACCTTGTGGGCGTCGTCGCCGAGCGCGACCGATACCCGCCCGCGCATCTCGTCGGCCGCGCGGTTGGAGAAGGTGAGCACGAGAACGCGCTCCGGGTCGACGCCGGACGAGACGAGGTGGGCGACCCGGCCGGTGAGCGTGCGGGTCTTCCCCGTGCCGGGTCCCGCGACCACCAGGACGGGACCGGCGGCCTTCGCGGCACGCTCCTGGCTCGTGTCGAGGGAGAGGGTCTCGACCCCGTCCCCCCTCGCCTCGGGCGTGCGATCGGAGTCAGGCGCCGTGCCGATCGACTCAGCGACCAGCACGGCCCGTCCGAGCTGGTGGAACACGAGCGACCGGCTGACACCGACGCGAGAGGCGATGGCCGCGGCGGAGAGTCCGGCGTTGTGCCACTGGCGAAGCCGGTCGGTAGGGAGGAGGAACTCGCGAGCGAAGACGTTGGCCTCGCGCTCGGCCCGTTCGCGGGGGCTGTACCCCTCGACGCGGGCGACGCCTCCGACGGCCCCCTGGTCCTCGGACGCTTGCTCGTCGATCTCGCTGGCGAGGCAGGCGTACCCGCCTGTCTCCAACCAGACGTGAGCGAACTCATGGGCCTGGACGAACCGCTGCTGTTCGGGCGGCGCGTCCGCGTTGTACCAGATCACCTTCCGGTCCACGTCGAGCTTCCCCTCACCCTTCTCCAACAGAGGATTGTCCGCCTCGACCCCGCGAGAGCGGTGCTCCGTGTGCATCTCCGCGGCCTCAAGGAGAGAGTCGGCCGTGTAGTCGTCGGTGCCTACGAGCTCCCGGTGGCGGGCTCGTGCGAGGCGTCGGATATCGCTCCAAGCGTTCACGTGATTCGAGACGGGATGAGAGGAGGGCGTTCAGCAGGCCTCGTCGAGGATGCGGAGCCAGGCTGCCTTGGCTTCGTCTGTCATGTCTCGGGCGTCTTCAATTCCTTGCCGGAACGGCTTTGTGACGGCCTCGGGCTTGTGGTCGCGAGACGACGATTGCCCCGCAGCGATCATCGGGGGCTGGGTGATGCTCTGCCGGACGGCCGGGAGAGGGGGAATCGGGTCGGGGTTGAAGGTCCGGATGTGGTCGAGGATCGCGCGCGCGGTGCAGTCCTTCTCCTCGACCGAGTCGAATGTCCAGCACCCCTTAGAGAGGTTGAGAATGAAGGAGTAGCCCAGGCCAGATTGGTCCTGAAAGTCGAACGTGTCGATGCCGAGCCGGATCAACATGTCCTCAAACCGTTCGGCCGGGGAGCCAGGGGCGCCACCGGCCGAGGATGCGAGTTGGGGAACGGCGGGGCTGGGCGGAGCACCGGACTCCGCGCTAGGGACAGGGTCTGTGGTTGTGTTCTGCTGGAGGAGGCTCCGCACGGCGTTGAGGGAGGCTTCAACATCTGATTCCTCCCCGTCGGTGTCGCCCAACTCCGCATGCTCCATCGCGCTCCACTGGACGGTGAAGTCAGCGAGCGCGTCGCGGTACTCGGGGAATCGACGAGCGTAGTCGTTCAGGGCCTCGTAGCTAGGACCCTCAGCGGCGTACTGCTCCAGCACGTCGTCGAGCGACGGGCGAGCGTGGTTCTGTGTGGTCATGACTGCTTTAGGATGTCTCGGAGCTTCTTCTCGGCCTTGCGAAGCCAGCTCGAGATGGTTCGTGGTGACTTGCCAAAATGGGAGCTCAGAGTGACGGCTTCTGCGTCATTGGCCTCAATCTGCCACTCATCGAAGTAGTGGAGTCGCAGAACATCCCGGTACGGGGTTGGGTGGTTGGGGAGATCGCGCACTGCCGCCCGGAGGAGATCGTCGTCGTGCTCCTGCGTGAGGGCCTCCCATGGCGTGACCGACTCCCAACCACCGAGCGGGGTCGCCATCTCAGCGGGAGCGTCGTCGTCCGCAGGCTCCCCGTTCATGGTCGAGACATCAACCGACTGGCGCTCGCGATCCCGTTTATCCCCGGCAACGCGGGTGACGTCGGCCGTCCGGTACCGGAGGAACTTCCAGAACCGGGATTGCGCGAAGTCGCTCTTGTCGCTCTCCAGGTCGAGGATTCCGCCCTCTCGACGGTCTTCTCCTCGGACCTTGCTGCCCCCAAATACGCGAAAGAGAACCTCCTGGACCATCTCGGTCACCCGCTCCTCGTCGTCCTCGTAGCGGAACCCGACCTCGCGCATCCACTTCTTGATGGTGCCATCGGTTCGCTTTACGAGCACGTCGCATAGCTGCCCCTCAATGAAGGAGTCCCCTCGGAGCTTGTAGTAGCGGATCAGGAAGACAAGAGCCTCCTCTCCGACAAACAGGGCGTGATCCTTGTCCCGGACCCTCGCTCGCTTGACGAGAGTGTCTCGCGAGATGGAAAGGGCCGCCTGGATGTGGGCCTCGGTCTCTGCGGTACGCTCGTACCCGTTCCGGGTGAGTTGGGGGAGGACGTGGACGGGGGGATCAGTAGTAACGATGGTCATCGAAGGAGGAATCAGACGGGGTCGTGGGCTAGATCATGGGACCGGGTAGAGTGAGGGTGCGTGGGTCTCCAGTCGTGAGCACGGATGCGAACCGGAAGCGAGTCGGCGAAAAAAGTTTGACTATGCGGCGTAGCCCGTGTCCGCCCATCGAGCTTGGCCGAGGGTGGCGAGGGTGTCGAGGAGGTCGGCGACGGCGGCGCGGGGGGCGCGCTTGAAGCGCTGGGAGACGGCCTCGACGGTCATGGGGCGGTCGGCCTCGCGCGTGACGGCGGCCTGGCGGCGGGCGGGGTCGAGCGCCTCGGGGTCGGTCCAGGCGAGGCGGAGCCGCTCGCGGATCTCGGGGCGGCTGAGGTCATCCAGGGTGACGCGGTAGGTCCGGTTGTCGGGGAACGGGACGTAGCGCTGGGGGTGGCCGAAGTTGGCGTAGAGGTCGAGGCAGTGGCCGACGTCGCAGGCGATGACGAGCGGCGGGACGGGCTCGCCCACGCCGTCGAGGTCGAGGTTGCGGGCGTAGCGCTCGGCCTGGCGCTTGGCGGCGGCGAGGGTCCGGTCCCAGGCGGGCGTGCCGCGCTTGCCGTGGCCCGCCGAGCGCGACTTGCCCTTCCCTTTGGCGCGCGCGGCGTTCTCGGCGTCGACGCCCTGCTTGGTCTCCAGGACGAAGCAGCCGCGCTTGTAGAGGTCGATGCGGCCGGTCCCGGCGTCGGCGGCGTCTTGGAAGTCGACGGGCCGCTCGAACACGTAGCCGTCGCGGGCGGGGTCCTTGGTGGCGGGCTCGGGGCCAGACACGGCGAGGAGCGCCGCCAGCTCGATGAGGAACGGCTGGGCGTTGGCGAGCTCGGCGGCCTGGGCGGGCCGCCAGCGCTCGATGAACGCGTCGAGCGCGTCGGGGTCGATGTCGTCGGGACCGTCTTGTACTTGCATTGCGGCTTGGGATGGACCGTCAAGCTACCGGCGGAGCCCCCGACGACCCCGGCGGACCCGGTGCGTGTAGGGCTTAAGCGCCGAGCGATGACGGCCGAACCTAACCGACCAATCGCCCCTCATTCTCATGCGCCTCTCCCTCGCCCTCCTCACTCTCGCACTGGCGACCTCCGGCTGCGCTGGCCTCGCCGAAGCCCTCGACGAGGCGTTCCCGACCTACATCGCCGCCGACGTCGAGGCCGTCACGCTCCTCTCGCTCCCGCCGTCGAAGCCCGGCGGCGGGGCCTGGGACCTCAGCGGGGCCGCCGACCCGTTCGTCGTGATCCGGGCCGAGGACGGCGCGGTGCTCTACACGGGGCAGGTGGTCGAGAACGCTGTGCCGAGCCGGTACCCGCTCCCGTGGGCCGTCACCGGCGTCCGGGTCGGGACCGACGACGTCGTCTGGTTCGAGGTCTACGACGACGACGTGGCCGAGGACGACGTGGTCGCGCGGTACCGCGTCCGGCTCTCCGACGTGGGCGGGCTGGCGAAGCCGGCGACGTTCCCGCTCCTCGGACCCGGCGGCCAGCCGATGGCCGAGGTCCGCGTCCGGTGGATCGAGGCCGCGGGCTGAGCCGACCGACACGCGCGGGTCGAGAGGGTATGACAGAGGGGCGGCGTGCACGCCGACGACGTTTGGACTCCCTCAGCTCCGCGAGCCCATGTCCCAAGAAACCGTCGACCGAGAAGCGTCCCAGGCCCGAGTCTCGGCCGCCGAGGCCGACGCTCCACAGAACGTCGAGGAGATCCTGGCCCTCCTGCCCGACCTTTCGGCCGAGGTCGTTCGTCAGGACGTGGCCTCCGGTCGGCTCTATGGCGTCCGGTCCCAGGAGCACGACCGGCTCGTCGGGCTCATCCGGGCGCTCCGGACCCGGCTCCGCGCGGCGGAGACGTCGGCGCTCCACGCGCTCATGGCCGCGGGGTGCGACGCCTCGGCCGCGCTCCGCTGGCTCCGGTCCGACGACGGCGGCGAGCCGCGCTACCAGCGGGCCGACGCCGACATGGTCCACATCCCGATCCTGAACGACCTCGACCAGTTGTCCGGTCTCGAGTGGCCCCCTCGGTCCCGCAAGAAGCCCGCGGCTGGCGCGGCCCCCGACGGCGACGGCGCCACCTGACCCGGACGGGGTCAGGTGGCACACCGGCCTCAGTACTCGGAGGGCAGGAGCACCGTCGTCGCCGAGCGGTCGGCCTCGGTGATGATCCAGAGCCGACCGCCCGGAGTGTCGTAGGCCGAGAGGACACGGGTCCCGTTCTGGAGGGCCAGATCGTTGGCCCGGGCGTCGTGCTCGGAGACCGTGCCCCAGTCGCCGCTGGCGTGGCGGTGGACGAGGGCGAGCACGTCGAGTCCGTGGGCGCGAACAACGTCGAGGGCACCCGGCGTCGCGACGACGTGGCCGAGCGGGAGGCGGACGGCGCGAGAGGGATCGGTGTGGGCGATGGGCATGACAGCGAGGGCTGGTGCGAGAGGGGTCCCCCGGAGCGGGGGCGTTCGCCCCCCGACGCCCCGCACTGGGGGACCCCGTCCGCGCTCGCGTGCGCTACATCAGCCCCCGCTCCGCCAGACTCGTGTGCCCATGGTCCGTTAGTCACGGTCGGTGGGGAGGTCGCCCTCCCCACCGCCGATTCAGAACCGGGCGTGCGACTTTCACCGCACCCGGCTCCTCGACCCGACGGCCCTTGTCATGGGCACCGCTCGTGGCGTGTTCGGCGTCGTGGCAGTGCCCATGCATCAGGGCCAGGTTGCCCGTGCGGTTGTTCCGCCGGTCCCTGTCCCTGTGGTGGACCTCCACGGCGTCGCCGTCCTGGAAGTAGAGTCCGCAGTACTCGCAGCGTCCGCCTTGCCGCCTGCGCAGCGCCAGCGCCCGGGACCGCCCGGCGTAGCCCTTCTGGAAGCGAAGGGACCAATACGGCCAGTCTCCGTCGAACGGGCTCTTGCTCCCTCTCACCTTCGCGTGACGCACGATGGGCGTCAGGCCGTGGTGAGTGAGCGTGTCCTGTTCTCCTCGGAAGGTGTAGCCGTCCCAATACCTCCCCATCAGCGCCCGTTTGGCCGCTTTGGGGTGCTTCCGGTAGCTCCACCGGCGGAGCTTGTGGGCGAGCTGGTGCTCGACCCTGGCGAACGTGGCCTTCGAGCTGACGTGCCGGTAGTACGCGGTCCACCCCCGGACGACGGGGTTGAGCCGACGCACCACCGCGTCCGCGTCGAGGTGCCACGACCGCTTGAGGATCTGCCCAAGCTGATCAAGGTGCCGCTTCTGCGCTCCCTTGCTCGGCGTGATCGCGGTCTCAAAGGGGAGGGTCCGGCCGTGATTGTCTCTCGCGGCCCTGTGCCTTCCGACGTAGTGCTGCCGGAACGAGAACCCGAGAAAGTCAAAGCCAGCCCGCGCTCCGTCCTCCCCATCGAGGGTCGCCCCATCGGGGGGCGCCCCGTCGAGGGTGTGGACGACGCGGGTTTTCTCCTCGTTGAGACGTAGACCTGCCTTCGCAAGCCACGCGACGACCGCCCCCCGGATCTCCTCCATCGTCTCCCGGTCCTGGTGCAGGATCACGAAGTCGTCGGCGTATCGGATCACGGCCGCCTTCTTGCGGTCCGTGTCGAAGCGCGTTCGGATCTCGGTCTCCAGCCCGTGCAGGGCGACGTTGGAGAGAAGGGGCGAGATGACCCCGCCCTGTGGGGTGCCCGATGCCGTGGGGCTCCACCGGCCGTCGCGTACGACGCCGGACTTGAGCCACTCCCGGATCAGCCGCTCGTACGCCGGGATGGTCCCCAGCTTGCGAACGAGGTAGTCGTGGTCGATGTGGTCGAAGCAACCGCTGATGTCCGCGTCCAAGACGTACTTCGCCTTCGACGTGATGGAGTTGGCGATCGCGTCTACCGCATCGTGAGCGCTCCGTCCTGGTCGGAACCCGTAGCTGTTCGGCTCGAACTTGGCCTCCCACTCGGGTTCCAGCCCCAGTTTCACCAGGGCTTGCAGGGCTCGGTCTCGCATGGTCGGGATTCCGAGCGGTCTCTCCGATCCGTTGGCCTTCGGGATGTACACCCGTCGGGCCGGATCGGCCTTCCACTCGGGATGACCCAGGGACTCCGCGAGGGCGAGGCGCTTGCGTGGGGGGACGTTCTTGACGCCGTCCACCCCGGCCGTGCGCCGGCCTCGGTTGTCCTGAGTCACCTTCCTGACCGCGAGGAGCCTCGCGTTCCAGGACCGCAGCATCAAACGCTGCAAGTTGCGAACCTGCGTCCAGTCGCCACGATCTGCGGCTCGGTAGATACGCACCTGCAACCGGAACACGCCGCGCTGGACTCGCGCCCAGTCGGTGTCGCTCCAACCTTCCGTATGTCGCTCTTCGGGCTGTCGCCGTTCGGGCTCCATCGTTTTAAGTGTCTAAAGTTGCATGGTGTGCCTCTGCCTTCCGTCTGATCGTGCTCACGTCAGCCTATCCCCGGCGTTACCCGGGGCGTTCGCTTCTTGAGCAATCCTGGTCCCTGCGGCCATGCGGCTGGCTGCCTGCTCCGGGCGTCCCGGAGAGCGCCGCAGGGGTTTCCTCGTTCCGTGCAACCGCTTCGCGCCGTCTGTAGGGTGATGCTTTACGCCGGGGACCACTACGAGTAGAAGGTCGGGCACCATCGATGGCCCTCCCCTTTCGCGAGCGCTAATCCACACGCCCACCCGAGTCCCTCGTCCTTTTGGACGCAGCCCCGCGTGCCGCACACGGATGTGCGAGCACGCGATTCCAGATTTGGCTGCTCGACCATTACGACGCTTCAGACGCACCTTCGCTTTCGCTACCCATGAACGGCCTGCTTGCCGCGTCCCAACGCTGGTTCGCTGGTGATCGGCGTTCGGTCCCGCTTCGCACGGGCGCTTGCCACACGCCCGCACGGGGACCGTGCTTTCCCCGGTCTACCTCCGGGGGCGGGAGTCGAACCCGCTCGGTTGCACAGTTGTCAAAGAACTCCAGGCCGAAGCCTGGTTCTTCGCATCGCGTCCCCCTGTGTCCCTTGCAGGGCACAGGTTTAGCGATAACGAGTCGCACGGATGAGGTGGTCGTGGACCGGGATGCCCATGACCTTGCCCGCCTCGACGAGCTGGCGCGTCACGGCCACGTCTTCCCGGCTCGGCTCCGGGTTGCCCGACGGGTGGTTGTGCGCCAACAGCACGGCAGCGGCGTTCGCGAGCACGGCCGCCTTGAATACCTGCCTCGGCTCGACGATCGACGCCGCCAGCCCGCCGACGGAGGCCACGTGGAGCCCGGTCAGCGTGTTCGCCGTATCCAGAAAAGCGACGACGAACTCCTCGCGGTCGCGGTCCGAGAAGTACTCCGCGAGCACGACGGCCGCGTCGGCGGGCGAGCGGACCTGGTCGCGCGTCGGGAACGAGAACGTCCGCTCGCGGACGAGCCGGGTCGTGTAGAGTGGGACGCCGGAGAACAATGCGTCGCGATAAGCACCGTGGACGGTGCCCCCGACGTGCACCTCGGGCTGGCGGAGCACGCCAGCGGGCTCTCGGACGACGGATTGAGGGTCGGTCACCGACGGCTCAGCCACCGAGCTGTAGAGCACGGTTCGGCGTGCGAACCACGGCGCGTCGGACTCCAGGCGGCGGAGCCGCCCGCGCACGGCGAGCCGCCGGGCGTGGTACCGCTCGCGGCGGTCGAGCGAGGGCTGGGGGACGACGGGCTCGCCGTCGTAGCGGTCGCCGCCCTCGGGCATCTTGGCCTCGATGTCGCGGAGCACACGGAGGTTGAGCGACGTGAGGCGCGAGGCCTCGGGGTTCTGGGTTGCCATGAGTTCTCAGGTGCGGATGTCCCATCCGCCATTCGCTCCGCACAGACACACGTCGACCCTGGTGGGAGCGCCCCCGTCGGCCGACGCGCTCTCGCGGTCGGCGGGGGCGCCTCTCCCCTTCTCCGTTGCGGCAAAAAAGAAGCCCGGCGACCGCGTGGGTCGCCGGGCTGAGGGTCTCTGGGCTACTCGTCATCCCAGTCGGTCTCGCCGTAGGCGTCGGTACCGTAGAGGAACTCGCCGTAGCCCGTCCCCGGCGCCACCGTGTCCCGGTAGCTCGCCCGGTAGGCGTACGGGCTCTCGTCGGCCACCGCGTGGGCCTCCGCCCAAGCCTTCCGGTCGTCGGCCCAGTCGAGCCACGCCGCAGCCGCCTCGTGCGCCCGGCTGATCGCGACGTGGACTTCCGTGCCCTCGCCGCCGGTCACGTGGTACCGGAGGACCGGGCCGGTCCCGTATGCGTCGGTCTCCAGCCGGATCAGAGGGGCCACCCACAGGGCGTCCTCCGGCGGGAGCTTGCCGAGCAGGTGCTTCTCCGTGTGCGTGCCCGTCCGGTCGGCGACTTCGAGGAACAGGTGGACCTCGTCGGCCGATGCGTCGTCGGGATCGACTTGGGCGATCCGGGCGACGAGCTCCGGGTACGTGTCTCCCGCAGCCGCCCGAGCGGCGAGCCGTGCGAGCCCGACGGCCTCGCAGTCCTGGAGGCGCGACGGAAGGATGAGCGACCGGCTTCGGATCCCGAAGCTGGCTCTCAGGGCGTCCTCCTTCATGAGGTGCGGGTGGAACTGGGGGCACGACGTGCGACGGAGCCAGCAGGCAAACCGGTACCACGTGCGGGCCTGAGCGTAGTGCGGACGGGAATAGATGCGGGGCATGACAAGACCTCGAAAGAGGGGCTCGTGACAACCGCCGTACCCGGGGACCCGAGTGGTCCCCGCTAGCCAGCGGCCACAAAGCCAGCAGGCGTAAGGCCGGACTACGGGGTCAACAGGGCTGCTTGCAGCCCGGGTGGAGCGCCCCCGCGCAGAGCGACCGTCGGGAAACCGTCCCTGGGTTTCCTGTCGCAGCGCGAGCACGGGGCGAACGACCTTGACGCTGTCCGTCCGTCGCCTAGATTGCTAGAAACCGCTGCCAACACCCCGCCCCCGCCTGCCGACTCGCCCGCTGCGAGTCGGCAGGGAAACCCGGCGGGGCCGGGAGGCCCCGGCCTTGTGCGGCGCGAAGCGCACGCGCCTCGGCGTCGTCGACCCGCGCCGCCGGCGGCCCACGCTCCGGCGCAGGAGTGGCGGCGCGGAATCCGCTCTCCGGTCGCTACGTGCTCTGGGTGCAGCGGTCCTCGTAGAACTCGTGGTAGCAGAACGCCGCGATCCGCCGGAGGTCGGCGTCGCGGAACGCGTTCCAGGCGTCGGGCGAGAGCCCGGACCCGGCGGCGCTCAGGGCCGCGCCCGCCTGGAAGTCTTTGAACAGCCGGGCCGCGATGTGGAGATCGGGGTCCCTCTGGTACGCCTCAGCAAACCGACCCCGCATCCAGTCGTGGAGGTCATCCACCTGCCGTGCGCTTAGCCGCTGGGCCGCGTCGAGGCAGGCGTGGTGCCGAACCACGCGCCGGGTGTGCTCCAGCATCTCCGCCTTCCGCATCGACGAATAGAACCGGTCCCCGAACTGCGCCCAGAGCCCGACGCCGAAGCGGTCGACGACGGCCGCGAGCTTCGCCTTCGTGAGGCCGGGCAGCAGGGTCCAGACGGCGTCCAGGCGGACGCCTGGGAGATCGCAGCCTGGTGTCTCGGCCGCAGCGCTCTCGATAGAAGCCTCTGGCGTGACCTCCGGCTCGTCGTCTCGTAGGGCAGAGCCCACGCTCATTGCGACCGCCTCCTCCGGTGTGGCGAGGCCGTCTCCCGAAACAGCGGTAGCGGTGTCGGCGCTCGGGTCGTCGTCCAGCAGCCCGATCTCGGCCACCAAGCGGCGGGCCTCGGCCCAGATGTGCCGGTGGGAGATCCCGCGCTTCGAGAGCACGCGCCGCTGGCGCTCGCCGTAGCCCGCCGCCGACGAGTCGACCTGACGGTCGCAGAGCGCGATGAAGTCGCCTTTGGTGCGGAGCCGGTGGAAACGGCCGGGGCACCGGTGGGCCTCGTGGAGCTGGCGGAAGGCCTCGAAGATGCGCCACTGGCGCGCGAGGCCCCGGAGGCGTTTGGTCGCGCGAGCCGGGATGCGCGCGTCGTCCGGTTTCTCGCGGAGCCGGTCGGTGAGCGACTCCGCCGCCTCGCGCGCCTCGGCGGCCCACGCCGCGAGGCGCTCGGCCGTAGCTGCGTTTCGGCCCGTGACTCGCTCAGGGAACGGGTCGTCAGGAAGCACCGGCGCCCGGAACGACAGGGCGACGTCGGCCAGGAGTCGGCGATTCGCCTCCGCGCGCTGTTCAGGCGTGGGACGCGAGACCTCGGGCCGTGCAGTGGGAGCTGCCTCTGTTTGGAGAGTGGACATGGGAATAGGGTTGGTGGTCATCGCGACGCCCGACCGAGTGCCGGGGCCGCTCCTCGCCACTGCGAGCGGCCACCGACACGTCGCGCGCCGTATGCGTCGCAGCCGTCAGAGAGCGTGGCACCCCGCCCGCTCGACCCACCGCCGGACGTCGGCGGCACGGAGCACCCCGCCCGCCTCGGGGACCGAGGCCACGACCTCGTGCTTGAAGCGTTGGTAGAGCGCGTTCGCCGTCGGCTCGTCGGTGAGCGCGAGGAGCACGCTCCGCGCGAGGTCGGCCGGGCCAGACCCGCCGTAGCCCCACTCGATGCCCGTTGGGCTATGTCGGGCCGCGTGAGGGATCGAGGCGTGGGCCTCGCCCTCCAGCGTCCGCCAGAGGACCACGTCCTCGGGGTCCCCCGTCAGCGCCTCGTACTCAGGCCGTGCCGAGATCCAGATCGGGTCTCGGGAAACGCCGATGGGCCGGGTCTCGCCGGGGACCACGAGCCGAAGCGCACTGGAGCCCGGAGCGCCTTCGGAGGGCGCAGGGTGCTGGGCGCCGTCGCCGCCGTTCTCGCCGAGCCCGCCAGAGAGTCGGCGCAGGGCCTCCCCCACTCCCCCGAACGCCACGTTGCACCCGAGACGGTAGCGACGATTGTTCGGGTTGCCCGTCACGCGGGAGAGGTGGACCGTGAGCCCGAACGGGAGGAGCGGCCGGACCCACCCGAGGTGCTTGGACTGGACGAGCCCGAGCGGCGCCCCGTCGCGGCTCGCCAGCAGGCCGTCGCCCGTCGCGTCGAGGTCGAGCACGGCCCACTGAGCCGTGGAATCGTCCGCGAGAGCGCGGAGCCTCGGCTGGTGCCGCGAGGTGCCGACGAGCTTCGAGGGCACGGCGAGGCTCGCCGCCCGCCGCTGAACGCTGAACGCGCAGGCGCCGAAGGCCTTGGCCGTGAGCGTGTCCGGCCGCATCCGGGTCCGCTCGGTCGCGAGCGCGAGCCAGCGCTCGGCCTCGCGCGCGATCCGCTGCGCGTGGACGTCGGCCGCCGGGATGTGCGTCCCGGCAGACGTCCAGATGTTCGCGGGAGTAGGGGTGTCGCCCGATGGGCTCGGACGATGGGCGAGTGCATGAGTCGTCATGGTGATCGGGGCCTCCCCCGGTCTTGGGTGATGCGCTGCGCCCCCTAATGGGCGCGGTCGCGGTGGAAGAGCGGACGGCTGCGGTCCCTGGAGGACCGCGTCCCGTCGCTCGCGGCGAGGCCCATGGGAGGCCTCGTGTCTGTGGCTCCAGGCCCAACCCGAAGCCGCGCCCGCCACCGCAGTAGCGGGCTAGGTACGGCGCTTAGAACGGCATCCAGTCGTCGGCCCCGACCGCCTCGGGCGACAAAGGGATGGCTTCCGGCTCCTCCTCGAAGTCGGGTACAGGCTCGTAGGCATCGAGCGCCGCCTCGGCCCGTGCGTATGCTCGCTCGTCGCAGACGGCCGACGGCAGGCCCGCGCCTGCGTCGTCGTAGCCGACGAGGTAGGCTTTCAGGTCGAGCCCGTACTGGCGCTCGAACCACCGGGCGTAGGCCCAACGGCTCGTGTGGTGGGCGCGCCACGTGAGCTCGGCGAACCGGAGCGGCGTCATGTGGTGGACGAGCCGTCTCTCTGTGGCGTCCCACGTGACGCGCGAGCCCGTCCGGTAGACCCACTCGGTCATCGGGCGCTCGCAGTACCCGTCGGCGAGGCAGGCCTCGTAGCCCGCTTCGTACGACGCCTCGAAGTGGTGGTCATATTCCGGCTCAGGCTGACACTGGCAGAGCAAGCGGTTGCATCCGTGGCAGAAGTCGCCAGGGCCAGGCATGGATCTCGACATGATTCTCAAAGAGGGAGAGTCGCAGAGCGGCCTCCGGCCGAGTGCCGGGGCCGCTCCTCACCAAAGGGGAGCGGCCCCGACGCAGGCTTTGCGCTCCTTTCAGGCGGCTTTGCGGTAGCCCACCCCTTCCCCTCCTCGGATTTCGACCACGGGCCGGTGCTCCGTCACCGCTCCCAGGACTCGTGCGGCCCGCTCGCCTGTCGGGACGAAGAACCGGGTGCGGAAGGCGTGGACCTCGGCGAAGACCCCATCAGCCTCCAGCTCGCGCATGGCCGCGTAGTCCGGACCCACGAGTTCGATCCGGGGCTCGTCTGCCACGCGTCGGCGGCGGAGCTGCCAGCCGTTGGCGAGGTCGGCCTCAGCCCCGGCGAGTAGACGCTCCGCCAGCGCCTCGGGCGAGATCTCGACGCGGTCGCCAGAGGCGCCGAGGGCCTTGAGCGTCGCGCTCAGGTGCTCGGGCATCACGGCCCGGCCGATCATGCGCTCGCCCGCGTCCGTCTGGGCGCGGTAAATGCGTGGGTGCCCCGCGATCCGGTCCCAGATGGGCAGGATGGTCCCGGTGACGAGGTGGATGGGCTCCGTGTAGAACTCGGGTGCGGCGTCGACGCCAGCGGCCCAGAGCTCCCGGGCCTCGTCGGTGGGAATGGGCTGGTGGCCTCCCTCCTCTCCGGGCCGGTTCAGGTCGGTCTCGTCCATGAGCCGATTCGACCGCACGCCGACGCGGCGGATGCGACCGACGACGCGGCCCGTCTCGGTCGTCCGGCTCCCGGCGCGGAAGAGCGCGTAGGGGTGGCCGCTCCGGCGGTTGACGACTAACCCGGCCCAGGAACCGAGTGCCTGCGCCTCCTTGGCCCAGCGCCAGATCTCATCCCAGTCCACGACCTCGGTCCGCCGGGTGAGCTCCAGCGTCACGACCTGCGTCGTCGCGCCCGAACGAGGATGGGTGTAGACTAGCCGCTCGTCGGTCTTGACGGTGCGCTCGGCACGGATCGTCTCGACGCCCAGGTCGAGCGTTCCGGCCTCGCGCGCCGCCTCCGTCGCTTCCTCGAGGTAGCCGTACCACGAGTCGAAGACCGCGTCCATGGCGCCCGTCTGGAGCGAGAGCAGCCGGTTTAAGAACTTCGGCACCTCGGGGACGGCCCCGACGTTCAGTTGCCCGTCGGCATCGAGCACTTTGATGCCCATCTGCTCCTCGACGAGCGCGGGCGTGACGCCAGAGGCCACGGCTCGGCCCTCGCCCCGGTAGAGGTCCACGAACCAGTTGTGCAGGCTCGCGCGCGAGAGCGGGGTCTCCAGGTTGAACTCGGACGAGAGCAGCCCCTGGCTCGCCGTCTGGCGCTGGCCCTTCGTGAGCGCGCCGAGCTGGTCGAGCCGCCGCGCGATGGTGGACAGGAAGCGGCGCTGGGCCTTGAGGTTGGTCGTGACCAAGACGAGCTCCGGTGGGCACGCCTGGTTGGCCCGGTGGACCCGGCCCATCCCCTGCACGCACCGGGCGCTGCTCCAGCCCGGCTCGACGCAGTAGAGGACCCGACGCTGTTGGTTGTCGGCCGCGAGGTCGGCGTGGTAGCTCCGGCCGGTGCCCCCGGCCTGGCTGAAGACGAGGACGCGGCGCTTGCCCGCCATGAACTCGTCCGCCTCCGCGTTGCACGTCCTCCGGGTTCTGCGCTCCTCGACGACCAGCTCGATACTGTCCACGGTCTTGGTGACGAACCGGCGACCACGGCCCGTCACCTCGGCCACGGCGTCGGGTCCGAAGTGGGCCACGACCTGGTCGAGTACGCCGTGCGGCACGGACACCGCCCCCACCTCCAGCATCAGCCGGTCCCGCGCGGCCACGGCCTCTGGCGACTGGACGAAGTCGCCCGCGGCGTTCTTGACCGGCCGCGATCTCACGCGCCCGTCGTCGTCCTCGTACTCCTCGTAGAGCGTGGTCGGGAAGCTGGCCTCGACGAACTGTAGGAGTTGGTCGCGCGGGGTCACGTCGAGGTCCCGTAGATCCTCCCCGTTCGCCACCGCCTTGGCATAGGCCCGCTCGGTGGCCGCCTCCATCGTGGACACCAGTTGCACGACGCAGCTCTCGCCCGCGACCAGCCGGGCCTCCATGTCCCGGATCAGGCTCGGCGCGCTCATGGACACGAGCACGTGGAGGAAGAACCTCTGGTGGGCGCCCCAGAACTGGCTGTAGGCCGCGGCCCGCGCCCGGCCGCACTTGTCGGCCTTCGTGACCTCGAGCGCGCTCTGGATGTTGCGGAGCACGACCTGCCACGCCTGGGCGCAGCGGTCGTAGGTCTGGGCTTGGTGCGGCACGAGGTCGTGGACGAGCGTCCGGTAGTCGACCCCGTCGTAAGAAACGCTCCGGGCGAGGTAGAGCCCCATCGACTTGAGGTCCTTCGCCACGAGCTCCATCGCCGCGATGCCGCCCGCGCTGACCTTCTCGACGAACGCCTCGACGGTCGGGAACGGGGTGCCCCGGCCCCAGAGCCCCAGGCGGGCGGCGTAGGCGAGGTTCGAGACCTCGGTGGCGCCCGTCGCGCTCGCGTAGACGACGCGGGCGTTCGGAAGTCGGTCTTGCAACTCGACACCCGCCAACGCTCGCTGCGAGGCCTTCTTGACGCCACGGCCGCCCTGACGGTCGAGGGCAGAAGCCATGTTGTGCGACTCGTCGAAGACGACGACGCCCTCGAAGTCAGGCTCGCCCTCGGCGCCCGCCAGCCAAGCGGTGACCTGTTCCAGCCGGTCGATGCCCGTCTCCACGCCGTCCCGCTCGCGGGGCTTGCCCTTGAGCGTGTCGTAGCTCGCGAAGCAGATGCCGTCGGCGCGCTGGATGGGCCCCTTGCACGCGCTGAGGTCGAAGACGAAGTCGGCCGGGCCGCCGAGGGCGGTCCAGTCGCGGACGGCGTCGCGCATGAGGCTCCGGTTCTCGCTCACCCAGAGGGCGCGGCGGCGCCCCTGGAGCACGTTGTCGAGGATGATCGCGGCCGACTGGCGGCCTTTTCCAACCCCGGTCCCGTCACCGAGGAAGAACCCCTGGCGCGGCCCGCCTGCCTCCCCACTCCCCGGTAGCACCTCGCTGTGCGCGGAGCCCGCCCGGACGACGGTCTCGAGTTGAGCGTCGGAGAGGTGGCCTCCTGTCACGAGGTGCTGGGGCAGCGTCGGGCGGTAGTCGCACTGCGGCGCGCTGGCCGCGGCCATCGCGGCCGACTCGACGAGGCGCGTCGGGTGGGGGCACGCGCCGGGGACCCGGACGCTCGGGCGGTAGGCGTCGAACACGGACGCCGTGAGCGCGCCCGCCTCGGTGCGCGCGCGGGCGGCCTCGACCGTCAACGGGAGAGCGTTCGTGAAGGGCCACGCCGACGCCGTCTTCGGGCAGACGGACACCGCCGCCCTCGGGCGGTGTGGTACGGCACCCAGAGTGGCGACGCGAGGGGCGAGAAGGGCGAAGAGGTCGAGCTGCTCGACCGGAGATGCTGTCGCGCGAGTTGCGACGTTTGAAACGGAGGGAGCCACGGGGTTTCCGGCTGGCACGAAGTGCGGAGCCTCTTCCTGGGACACTCCCCAGTGGGCTCCGGCCCGCCGCGTTGACGGGCTCGCCCAAAGGCCCGGCATCGCGGGGGACGCGGTGGCGACCCGGCACCCATCCTTTCAGATTGCACCCCCCGACTTTTCGATCAGCACGCCCGAACCTTTCGATTCGCCCCCCGAGGTAGATCCCGTCACTGTCCCCCGTCCACCGGGTTTGGGAGGCATCGAAGCCGGAGCCGTGGCTCCGGGAGGCAGACGCGGAGCCGCTCCGGGCACGAGCGCCTGCCGAGACGTCGCCCAGGGCTTCGACCCGCCGTTCTACGCTCGCCCCCTCATCCGACCGGCGCCAGCAGAGGCGACGGGACGTCGGACCGGCGCGGGGCCACCCGCCGACGGACGGCCAGCGTCGGCCGCTCGACGATGGCGTAGAACGCGCCGCCGACGGCCCCGATCGCGACGAGTGCGCCCGCCACGTGGAGCACCAGCGGCACGCCCGGGAGCGCCTCGGCCACGAGCCGGCGGTACACGTCGGCGACCACCATGTGGGTCATGTAGACGCTGTACGACGTGAGCGCGACGGCCCGGACGGCGCGCGACGCCGCAAGCGGGAGCGGTCGCCTGTCCGCCGTCGCGACTACGACGGCCACGAACGCCAGGGCCACGCCCGAGTAGGCGTAGCGGTTGAGGACGTTGACGGGGAGCCACGGGATCGTGGCGACGAAGACGACGCCTGGGAGCGCGAGCGCCCGCCCCGCCCGGCGGAGCGCGGGCCAGAGCTCCGGCCGCCGGTAGTACACGTAGGCCGCGGCCACGCCGAGCGCGAGCCCCTCCAGCCGCATGTGGGTCGCCGTGTAGTGGAGTCCCCACGGCGAGGCCCCTTCGGGGACCGTCACCACCCGGGCCACGAGCGAGAGCAGCGCGGCGGCCCCGAGCGCGAGCGGGACGCCGCCCCGGACGCGGCGCGCGGCCCCGAGTACGAGGGGGAGCCCGAGGTAGAAGTGCTCCTCGACGCAGAGCGACCAGCTCACGCCCCAGTACGGCATCCCGGTATAGTTCTGGACGAACGCGAGGTAGCGCCAGTCGAACGGGTCGGCGTTGTCGGTGAACGCCGCCCGGAGCCCGTACACCGTGACGAGGGCGACGAGGTAAGGTGGGATGGTCCGGAGCCACCGGCGCGCCCAGAACCGGCGGAGCCCGACGTCCCCGTAGCGGCCGAGCTCGCGCCAGTAGAGCCCGCCGACGAGCCAGCCGGAGAGCACGAAGAACAGGTCCACCCCGACCCACCCCGACTCGAACACGCGGGCCATGCCGGGGCCGACATCGAGGACCCCCTCGCCGACCAGGTTCACCGGGACCACGAGCGCGATGGCGACGGCGCGCAGAAGGTCGAGGTTCGCGACGCGCGAAGCAGCGGCGTCCTTCATACACGGTCCGGGGGGAGCGTGGAAGATGCCCACGGCTCCCTATGCCAAACCTGTGCGCCGCCTTAAATCCCTGTCAGGTAGACGGATCCGTGCGCCGCGTTGCCCACGCCGCGAGGGCGGGCAGGACCGTCACCTGGACGATGGGGAGCAGGCCGACGTCGTGGCCGGCGACGCGGACGGTCGGCATCTGGTCGGTGTAGGACCAGAGGTCGAGCCGCTGCGCGGCCCACTCGAGCCCGACGGCGGCGGCGAAGCCGACGCCCAGGAGCGCGGCGGTGCCGCTGGGCGTGAGGCGCCGGACGGGTTCGCGCCCCACGAGCCGTCCGGCCAGCGCGCCCACCCCGAGATTGATGGCGACGTCGCCGGCGGTGGCCGCGAGCATGAGCGCGTCGTGCTTGGGCTTCGGCAGGCCCGTCATGTCGTAGAACGGCGGGCACTGGGCGTATTCCCACACGCCGTGGAGGGCGGCGGACCAGAGAGCGAAGCGGGTGCGGGTCGTCATGAGATCGGGGGGACGCCGGCGCCGAGGTAAGCGCCGCCGAAGAAGAAGGAGCGGTCGGTGTCGAGCGGCGCGTACCGGTGGAGGACGGGCCGGAGGTCGCGGCGGGCCATCTCCCACGTCTCGCCAAGCGGCCTGGCGAGCGCGAAGGCGGCCGTCTGGACGAGGCCGGGCCACGCACGTGGGATGCGGAAATCCAGAACGGCGACCCGTCCGCCCGGCGTGAGCGCTTGGGCGGCGCGCTCGATGACGGCCTCGGGGTCCGGCATCATCGAGAGAGAGAACGTCGCGAGCACGCGGTCCGGCGCGCCGAGGTCGGCCGAGAGGGCGTCGGCGTGGACGAGCTCGACCTGGGGGAGGCCGCGCGTGCGCTGGCGGGCGCGGTCGAGGGCGCCGGACGACACGTCGAGGCCGACGACGCGCCCGCCCTCCCCCACCGCGCGGGCGAGGAGCGGGAGGTTCCGGCCGGTCCCGCACCCGACGTCGAGGACGGCGTCGCCGGGGCGGACGTGGAGCGCCTCGATGGCCGCGCGCCGGTAGGCGCCCGCGCGGAAGCCGACGAGCGGGAAGGCCGCCAGCGCGAGGTCGTAGCCGCGCGCGGTCCGGTCGTAGACCTCGCGGACACGCTCGGTCCAGTCGGCTGGGGAGTCAGGCATCGGCGTCGGCGGGCGTCCAGAGCAATGTGGCGGCGAGAGCGCGCTCGGCCTTGGCGGCGTCGATCTCGTCGCCCAGGCGGTCGATGCGCGCGAGCGCGAGGCGCCGGACGACGTGGGCGGCCTCGCCGAGCGGGGCGCCGGCCAGTCCGTCCACGTCGAGACCGAGCGCCCGGGCCGCCGCGAGGAGGCGGTCCCGGTCTACGTGGGTGTCGGCGGGCACGGGTCAGGAGACGACGGCGATGGTCCCGCGCTGCATGTCCATGCCGCAGACGAACTGGACCTCGCCGGCCTCGGTCGGCGTGAACTCGATGGCGACGGGCTCGCCGAGCGGGAGGTCCGTCGTGGGCACGTCGTAGGCCGGGAGCGTGATCTGGGACGAGCACTCGTCCTCGACCGTCCGCGTGAAGACGAGGCGGGCGGGGACGCCGGCCTCGAGGGCGATCTGGCGGGGCTGGTAGCCCATGCGCCCGGCCTCGACCTCGACGACCTGGACGCCGTCGACCATCTCGGGCGCGGCGGCCTCGCCGTCGCCCGAGGCCACGTGCTCGTGCTCGGCGCCGTCCATCATCGTGCCGTCGGGCATCTCGTGCATCTTGTCGGTGGCCTCGGCGCCCATGCCGGGCATGTCGGCGCGCTCATCGGTCGTCGGGACAGGGTCGACGACTTCCTGGACAACTCCGCCGTCGCCATCTCCGTCGCCGCAGGCGGCGAGGGCGAGGGGGGCGACGAGCAGCGCGGCGAGGATGGCGCGGTAGGGAAGGAAGCGGGTCATGGTGTTGGGGATGTTGGGGGGTTAGGGGGTACGAGTGAGAGCGGGGAGGTCGGGGTAGTCAGGGAGGACGAGCTCGGGGGGCGCGTCTTCGGCGGTGTCGAGGGAGTCCGGCAGGGGGTCGGCCGCTGGCGCGGGGACGTCGGGAGTCAGAGGCACCAGGGAGCCTGTGTCCACGGCGGGTGCCGTCGGTCCGGACCAGCGGGGAGCGGGCGAGGCCGCCTCGGGGAGACGGACGAGGCGTGCGGGGTCGAGCGGTCGGCCGTCGGCGTCGCGGACCTCGAAATGGAGGTGGGCGCCCGTCGAGACGCCGTCGCGGCCAGGGCGCCCGCCGCTGGCGCCCAAGGCGACTCCGCGTGCGACGCGGAGGCCGAGGCGGAGGTCGGCGTCGACGGAGGCGAGGTGGGCGTAGCGCGTGCGGACGGGCTCGCCCGCCCCTCCGATCCCGGCCGGGTGGTCGATCTCGACGACGAGCCCGTAGCCGGGCTGGCGCCCGACGGAGCGGACGACGCCCGGCGCGACGGTCCAGACGGCCGTGCCCTCGGGGACCGCGAGGTCGACGCCGTCGTGGTGGCGGACGCGGCCCGAGACGGGGTGGACGCGCGGTCCGAACGGCGAGCTGATAGGACCCTGGACCGGCCCCATCGGGAGGCGGGCGCTGAGCGCGGGCGAAGCCTCTGGCGCCAGAGGCTCCGGGGTGGGAGCCGCCAGCGAGACGGGGCCGGCCTCTGGCGGCGGCGCGACCGGGCGGTCCTGGGAGGCGAAGCGCTCGGCGGTGAAGCCCGAAGCGAGAAGGACGGCCACGACGGCCGCGAGGCGGAGGGGCGGCGTCATGGCGCGGGCGGGGCGTCGTGGGTGCTGGCGCGGGGCGCCAGCGGTTCGAGCGCGAGGTCGTCGGTCGCCAGCCCGTCGCCGGGCGGCGTCTCGCGGAGCTGGCGTCGGAGCCGACGGCCCTGGACGACGGCGTAGAGCGCCGGGATCATGACGAGCGTGTGGACCGTCGAGGTGACGAGCCCGCCGACCATGGGGGCCGCGATCCGCTGCATGATCTCGGCGCCCGTGCCCACGCCGATCATGGCGGGCGTGAGGCCGAGGATCGTCGTGAAGACCGTCATCAGCTTGGGCCGGACGCGGTCGACGGCGCCCTCTTCGAGGGCCGCCTTGAGGCGCGGGACGGACGTGAGCCGCCCAGACTCGCGGTAGCGCCGGACGGCCTCATCGAGGTACACGTGCATGACCACGCCGGTCTCGGCCGCCAGCCCGGCCACGGCGATGAGCCCCACGCCGACGGCGATGGAGAAGTTGAACCCGAGCGCGAGCATGAGCCAGACCGCGCCCACGACGGCGAACGGGAGCGGGATCATCAACAAGAGCGCCTCCTCCGCGCTCCGGAAGTGGAGGAACAGGAGGAGGAACACGATCGCGAGCGTGACCGGGACAAGCACCGCCAGCCGTCGGTTGGCCCGCTCCATGTACTCGTACTGGCCGCTCCACTTGATCGAGTAGCCCGGCGGGAGGTCGACGGCCGCCGCGACGGCCTCGCGGGCGTCGGCGACGTACGAGCCCACGTCTGCCCCCTCCTCCAGGTCGACGTAGACCCAGGCGTTGGGGCGGGCGTTCTCGGACTTGATCATGGGTGGGCCGCTCGCGAACTCGAACGTCGCCAGCTCGCCGAGCGGGACCTGGGCGCCGCCCGGCGTCGGGACGAGCACCTGGCGGAGGGCGGGGAGGTCGTCGCGGAGCGCGCGGGGGTAGCGGACGTTGACGCCGTAGCGCTCGAGCCCCTCGACGGTCGTCGTGACCGTCATCCCGCCGACGGCGGCCTGGAGCACGTCCTGCACGTCGCCCGACGTGAGACCGTATCGGGCGGCGGCGAAGCGGTCGACCTCGACGTCGAGGAAGCTCCCGCCCATCACGCGCTCGGCGTAGGCGCTCCGCGTGCCGGGGAGCGCGGCCACGGCCCGCTCGACCTCTTGGCCGAGCCGTTCGAGCGTCTCCAGGTCCTCGCCCGCGATCTTGACCCCGACCGGCGTCTTGATCCCGGTCGCGAGCATGTCGATCCGGGTCTTGATCGGCATCGTCCAGGCGTTCGTCAAGCCGGGGAACCGGATGGCCGCGTCGAACGCCCGCGTCAAGCTGTCGCGGTCGACGCCGGGGCGCCACTCGTCCTCCGGCTTCAGGATGATCGTCGTCTCGATCATCGAGAGCGGGGCGGGGTCCGTCGCCGTCTCGGCCCGGCCGACCTTCCCGAACACGCGCTCGACCTCGGGGAAGGTGGCCAGGATGCGGTCGGTCCGCTGCAGGATCTCCTTGGCCTCCTGGGGCGAGACGCCGGGGAGCGTCGTCGGCATGTAGAGCATGTCGCCTTCCCAGAGCGGCGGCATGAACTCGGACCCGATCTGCGGGAACGGGACGTAGGTCTCGCCCAAGAGGAGCCGCTGAACCGGGAGGACCGTCACGAACAGGAGCGAGAACCCGACCAAGAGCACCGCCTTCGGGTGGCGGAGCGTGCCCCGGATGACGGGCCGGTAGGCGCGGATGAAGAACCGGGCGACGGGGTTCTGCTGCTCCGACCGGATCTTGCCCTTGACAAACACGGCCATGAGCGCCGGGACGAGCGTGACGGCCAGGATGGACGCGGCCGCCATCGAGAACGTCTTGGTCAGCGCGAGCGGCCGGAACATCCGGCCCTCGACCTGCTCCAGCGTGAACACGGGCAGGAAGCTGACCGTGACGATGAGGAGCGAGAAGAACAGCGACGGCCCGACCTCCTTGGCCGCGTCGATGACCGCGCGGACGCGCTCCGAGTCCGCCAGCGGGGGCGGGTCGCCGCTGGCGGCGCCGTCGCCCGAGGTGCTCCGCTTCGCCTCGCGCGCCCGCTCGATGTGCTTGTGGGCGTTCTCCACCATCACGAGCGAGGCGTCGACCATCACGCCGATCGCGATGGCGATGCCGCCCAGGCTCATGATGTTGGCGTTGATCCCGAGGAGCCGCATCACGCCCAGTGCGATAAGGATGCCGACCGGGACCGTGACGAGGGCGACGAACGCGCTCCGCACGTGGAGGAGGAACACCATGACCACGAGCGCCACGACGAGCATCTCCTCCCAGATCGTCGTCGTGAGCGACGAGACCGCGCTCGCGATGAGCTCGGAGCGGTCGTACTCGGTCACGACCTCGACGCCGGGCGGGAGCCCGTCCGAGACCTCGGCGATCCGGGCCTTGACGGCGTCGATCGTGGCCTGGGCGTTCTCGCCCGAGCGCATGACGACGATGCCGCCCACGACCTCGCCCTCGCCGTTCACGTCGGCGATCCCGCGACGGATCTCCGGCCCGAGCCGGACCTCGGCGACCTGGCCGATCGTGACGGGCGTGCCGCCCTCGGCGTTCAAGACCACCTGCCGGATGTCCTCGACGCCGGTGAGGTAGCCCTTCCCGCGGACGATGAACTCGCGCTCGCCGAGCTCCAAGAGCCGCCCGCCCACGTCGCGGTTCGAGCGCCGGAGCGCCATCGCGACGTGGTTGATCGGGATCCCGTAGGCCGCGAGCGCCTGGGGGTCGACGACGACCTGGTACTGTTTTTCGAACCCGCCGACGGTCGCCACCTCGGCCACGCCTTCGACGGCCTGGAGCTCGTACTTGAGATAAAAATCCTGGACGGACCGGAGCTGGGCGAGGTCGTAGGTCCCCGTCGTGTCGCGGAGGCTGTACTGGTAGACCCAGCCGACGCCGGTCGCGTCGGGTCCGAGCGCCGGGGTGGCCTCACTCGGGAGCCGGTCCTGGACCTGGCTGAGGTACTCGAGCACGCGGCTCCGCGCCCAGTAGAGGTCGGTCCCGTCCTCGAAGATGACGTAGACGAAGCTCGTCCCGAACATGGAGTAGCCCCGGACGGTCCGGGCGCCTGGGACGGAGAGCATGGCGGACGTGAGCGGGTAGGTCACCTGCTCCTCGACGATCTGCGGCCCCTGGCCGGGGTAGTCGGTCCGGACGATGACCTGGACGTCGGAGAGGTCCGGGATCGCGTCGACGGGCGTCGTGAGCGTGGCCCAGGCGCCGAGCCCGGCCACCATCAGCGTGACGAGACCGACGAGGAGCCTGTTCTCGGCGCTCCACTCGATGAGGCGCTCCAGGGCACCGTCGCGGGTCTTGTGGTGCTGCATGGTTACTCGGTCCCCATGTCCATCTCGCCCATGTCCATCCCCGGCATCGACTGCATCGCGCCGAGGGACGCCGCCAGTCGGGCCTCGGAGTCGATGAGGAACTGGGCGCTCGTGACGACGCGGTCGCCGGGCTCGACGCCCGAGAGCACGCGGACGAGCCCGTTGGCTTCCTCGCCGAGCGTGACCGGCTGCGGCCGGAACCGGCCCTCGCCGAGGGCCAGGATGACGGCCGCCCCGTCGCCGTCGCGTACGACGGCCTCGGCGGGCACGACCGGGCCGACCTCCGAGAGGTCGCCGTAGAGCGTGGCCGTCGCGAACATCCCGGGCCGCAAGCGGCCCCCGGCGTTGGGGACGGTGATCCGGGCCGTGCCGGTCCGGGTGGCCGGGTCGAGCGTGTCGTAGACGTAGTCGACGCGGCCCCGGAGCTCCTCGCCGGGGAACGCCGCCAGCGTCACGACGCCGCGCGTGCCGGTGCGGACCCAGCCGAGATCGCGCTCGGGGACATCGACCTGGAGGTAGAGGCTCCCGAAGTCGACGATGTCCATGAGCGGCTGGCCCGGCGCGGCCTGCATCCCCTCGACGATCCGGCGGTTCTGGACCGTGCCCGAGGCGGGCGCGAAGAGCGTGATCCGCTCCCGGATCATCCCGCTCCGTTCGACGACGCTGATCTGCCCCGCCCCCAGCCCGAAGAGCCGGAGCCGCGTGCGGGCCGCCTCGACGAGCCGGTCGGCCCCGTCGCCGCCGCCCAAGAGCTCGCGGTTGCGGACCGCCAAGAGCAGCTCCTGCTGCGTGGACACCAGCTCGGGGCTGTAGATCTCGAGGAGCGGCTGGCCCTGGCGGACCCGCTGGCCCTCGGTGTCGACGTAGAGGTTCTCCACGAACCCGCCGACGCGGAGCGTGACCGTCTCGCGCGCGGCGTCGCGGGCCTCGAAGGTGCCCGTCGTGCGGAGCGTCCGCTCGAGCTGGCGCTCCTGGACGACGGCCGTCCGCACGCCGATGTTCTGGAGCGTGACCGGGTCGATCTCGACGGTCCCGGCCGGGGCGCCGCTCACGGGCACGGGCTCGAGGTCCATCCCACAGATCGGGCACGTTCCCGGCTCGTCCTCGACGATCCACGGGTGCATCCCGGACTGGTAGACGACGCCGTCGCCGTTGAGGTCGAACTGCGCGAGGCCGCCCTGGGGACCGTCGCCGGAGGCGTCCGCTGCGCCGCCGTCGCCGGGGGCAGCGGCGGGCGGGGCCTCGGCGACGGCGTCAGAGCTGTCGCCGCGCGTGAGCGCCCAGGTGAGGCCGACGGCGACGACGAGGGCGAGGAGGGCGAGCATGACCCAACGCGCGCGGCGGGGGCGGTTGGGGTCCCGGGGCGCGTCGGCGTAGGCGTCGGCCGGGTCGGTGGCCTCGGGGGCCACGCTTGGGGCGTCGGTGATCATCGGGCGGGGGGTCCGAGGAGGGGGGCGGTGGCGCCGAGGGCGCGGGCGAGGTCGGCGGCAGCGTCGAGGAGCCGGGCGCGGGCGTCGACGAATCCGAGGGCCACGGAGAACCGGGCGCGCTCGGCGTCGAGGAAGGCGAGGAAGTCGAGGGCGCCCGTCGTGTAGCCCGCGAGGGCGCTCTCGACGGTCGTCTCGGCCTGGGGCACGAGCGTCTCGCGATAGAGCGCGACGGCCTCGGCCGCGCGGCGGGCGTCGGAGAGCGCGTCGGCCACGTCGGTCTGGACGGCCGTCTCGGTGGCGGCGAGGCGGGCCCTCGCGGCCTCTTCGCGGAGGCGGGCCTGGTCGAGCCCGGCGCGGCGGGAGGCCCGGTCGAGCGGGATGCGGACCGACGCCATGAGCCCGAGCGCGTCGCGGCCGGTGGCCGTCGGCGGGGAGTCGGCCTGGGCGATGTCCGTGTAGACGACGCCGAATCCGAGGTCGGGGTAGAACGCCTTCTCGGCGAGCGCGACGTCGGCCTCGGCCGCGGTGATGCGAGCCTGGGCCTGGGCGACCTCGGGGCGCGTCTCGACCGCGAGGGCGGCGAGGTCATCCGCCTCGGGGAGCGCCGGGACGATCGCAACGACGCGGCCGACGGTGAGGGCGGGCCGGTCGAGGACGCGCGCGAGCGTCTGGACCGCGGCGTCCCGCTCGCGGGCGAGCGTGATCAGGCGCTCGTCGAGCCGCTGGCGCTCGAGCTGGACCTGGAGAACGGCGCCCTGCGGCCCGCGGCCGACCTCGTAGCGGACGGCCGCGGCCTCGGCGAAGGCGCCCAGGCGGGCCTGGAACGCACGGACGACGTCGGCGGCCTCCTGCGTACGGACGAGGTCGGCGTAGGCGCGCGTGGCGCGGCGCGCGAGGTCGAGCGCGGTCGCGTCGCCCCCCCAGCGGGCGGCCTCGGCCCGGGCGTCGGCGGCGTCGCGGCGGAGCCCGAGCGTGCCGGGCCAGGGCAGCATCTGCTCGACGCGCCACTGGGATCGCTGTGTGCCCCGCGCGGTCAGGATCGGGTAGGGCGCGACCATGACGGATGCGGTCGGGTCGGGGAGCGCGCCCACCTGGTCGCCGCGCCGGGCGAGCGCACGGGCGTCGAGGCGCTCGGCCGCGAGCGTCGGGTTGTCCGCGTAGAGAGCGTCCAGGACGGCGCCGAGGCGGAGGGTGTCGGGGGCCTGAGCTCGCACGGTGGGGACCGCGGCGAGAGCCAGGGAGAGGAGCAGCGCTAGACGGGCTGCGGCGAGGGGGGGCATGGTCTGGAGCGGACGGACGACAGCAGGACGGGCGCATTAGCGCCGGGCGCAGAGGCGCGGCGCGGGGGCGCAGGCTGTCGGGCTCAGACCAGCAGGACCGAGAGGGCGAGGTGGCGCCGGGGGCCGGGCGGCGGTCCAGCGTCGGGCGGCGCGGCGGCGGGAACGACGGCTGGGGGTGCCAGCACGGCGAGCGCGGCGGCCACGACCGGCTCCAGAGGGGCCGGGGGCGCCGGGACGACGGCATCGCGCGGACCCTCGGGCGCACTGATGCAGCACGTTGACGTGTCGGCAGGGGCCCCGTCGGGAGCCCCCGACGGCGTCGTGTGGCCCATCCGCTCGCAGTGGCTCCGCGTGTCCTCGCCCAGCGCGTCGGCGACGGCCGCCGCGGCGGGGCCGACGGCCGCTGCAAGGAGGACAGCGGCGAGAAGGGCCGCCAGCCCGCGGAACGGGTGGGTGGGACGAGTCATGAAAGGGATGCAGGCAGTATCGGCCATTTATTCCGCCGCTTGCCTTAAATGCCGCTCAGGTAGAGCGGGATGCACGCTCCGTTCACAGACGCTCCGCTCGGCGCGCGTTGTCAGAATCGGCGTCCCGCTGGTCCGGTAACGGACCGGGCCCCGGAGCGTCTGTCCGCCAAATACCGATCTCCATGCCCGCAGCTCTCGCCTCCGATCCCCTTCCCGTCGCCTCGGGCGACGGGGTCTCGCCGCCCGACGTGCAGTCACGCGCGACCCTGGGCGTGGAGGGGATGACGTGCGCAGCCTGTTCGACACGAGTCGAGAAGGCCCTTCAGGCCGTTCCGGGCGTCCACGAGGCGACGGTCAACCTGGCGACCGAGCGGGCGACGGTCCGGTTCGACGCGGCCGAGACGACGCCGCTGGCGCTCGCGGAGGCCGTCCAGCGCGCGGGCTACGACGTGCGGACCGAGGAGGTCTCGTTCGCCGTCAGCGGGATGACGTGCGCGGCGTGCGTCGGGCGCGTCGAGAAGGCGCTCCAAGGGGCGGACGGCGTGGTCGAGGCGTCGGTGAACCTGGCGACCGAGCGCGCCCGCGTCCGCTACGCGGCCGGGACCGACGTCGAGGCGCTGTACGAGGCCGTCCGCCGGACCGGGTACGACGTGGTCGAGGCGACGGACGGGGCGACGGCCGAGGACGCCGAGCGCGAGGCGCGCGAGCTCGATCGAGGGCGGCTGCGGCGGCGCCTGTTGTGGGCGGCCGGGCTCTCGCTCCCGCTGTTCCTGGTGGAGATGGTCCCGATGGCGATCCCCGGCGGGATGGCGTGGGTGGACGGGCTCGTCCCGATGCAGACGCGGTGGCTCGTGGCCTTTGGGCTGGCGACGGCCGTCCAGTTCGGGCCGGGCTGGCGGTTCTACCGCGCCGGGTGGGCGGCGGCCCGGCACGGGTCGCCCGACATGAACACCCTCGTCGCGCTCGGCACGACGGCGGCCTACGGGTACTCCGTCATCGCGACGTTCCTGCCGGGCGTGCTCCCGGCCGGCGCCGTCCACGTCTACTACGAGGCGTCGGCGACGATCATCACGCTGATCCTCCTGGGCAAGTGGTTCGAGGCGCGGGCGAAGGGGCAGACCTCGGACGCCGTCCGCGCGCTCTTGGGACTGAGGGCCGAGACCGCCCGCGTGGTCCAGGGTGGCGTCGAAACGGAAGTGCCCATCGAGGACGTGGCCGTGGGCGACGTCGTCCGCATCCGCCCCGGCGAGAAGGTGCCGGTCGACGGCGTCGTGACCGAGGGGACGAGCTACGTCGACGAGTCGATGGTGACGGGCGAGCCGGTGCCGGTCGAGAAGACCGAGGGCGGGGCGGTCGTGGGAGGGACGGTGAACCAGGCCGGGGCGCTCTTGGTCGAGACGACGCACGTGGGCGCCGACACGGTCCTCGCGCAGATCGTCCAGCTCGTCGAGGAGGCGCAGGCGTCGCGCCCGGCCATCCAGGCGCTGGCGGACCGCGTCGTCGCCGTGTTCGTGCCCATCGTCCTCGTCGTCGCCGCGGTCGTGTTCGGGGTCTGGCTCGCCGTCGGCCCGAGCCCGGCGCTGACCTACGCCCTCGTGGCCGCCGTCTCGGTCCTCATCATCGCGTGCCCCTGCGCGATGGGGCTCGCGACGCCCGTATCGGTCATGGTCGGGACCGGGAAGGCGGCCGAGTTGGGCGTCCTGTTCCGCAAGGGCGAGGCGTTGCAGACGCTGAGCGAGGCCGACGTGGTCGCCCTCGACAAGACGGGGACGCTCACGGAGGGGCGCCCGACGCTCACCGACGTGGCGCTGGCGCCGGAGGCCGGTCTGAGCGAGAGCGACCTGCTCCGGCTGGTGGCCGCGGTCGAGGTGTCGAGCGAGCACCCCGTCGCCGACGCCATCGTCCGGGCCGCCGACGAGCGCGAGATCGACCTCCCGACCGCGTCCGACTTCGAGGCCGTGCCCGGCTTCGGCGTGCGCGGCGTGGTGGAGGGCCGCCGCGTCGAGGTCGGCGCTGACCGGTTCATGGAACGGATCGGGCTCGACGTGGGGCCGCTGTCCGACGCTGCGGGCGCGCTCGCGGCCGAGGGCAAGACGCCGCTCTACGCGGCCGTCGACGGCGAGCTGGTGGCGGCGCTCGCCGTGGCCGACCCCGTGAAGGCGACGACGCCCGCGGCCATCGAGGCGCTCCACCGCGCCGGGCTCCGCGTGGCGATGATCACGGGCGACAACCGCGCCACGGCCCAAGCGATCGCGCGGCGGCTGGGGATCGACGAGGTGCTCGCCGAGGTGCTCCCGGCCGACAAGGCACAGGCCGTCCGCGACGTGCAGGGCGAGGGGCGGCGCGTGGCGTTCGTCGGCGACGGGATCAACGACGCGCCCGCGCTCGCCCAGGCCGACGTGGGCGTGGCCATCGGGACCGGGACCGACGTCGCCATCGAGGCGGCCGACGTGGTGCTCATGCGCGGCGACCTCACGGCGCTCGTCGAGGCCCGGGCGCTGAGCGCGGCCACGCTCCGCAACGTCAAGCAAAACCTGTTCTGGGCCTTCGCCTACAACGTCGTGCTCATCCCGGTCGCGGCGGGCGCGCTGTACCCGGTGTTCGGCGTGCTGCTCTCGCCGGTCCTGGGCGCGGCGGCGATGGGGCTCTCGTCGGTCTTCGTGCTCACGAACGCGCTCCGCTTGCGCCGCTTCACCCCGCCGAGGGTGGCGGGGTAACGCTCCGTGCCTCGCTGCGTTTGTCTGGGTGCCTCCTTCCGATCCATGTCCGTCTCCCCCACCCTGCTCGACCAAACCCTCGCCGCCCAGGGCGAGGCGCTCGTCGCCTACGTCCGCCAGCGGCTCGGGCCGGAGGCGGCCCAAGACGTGGTCCAGGACGCGCTCCTCCGCCTGGCCGAACGCGCGCCCGAGTTGGACGACCAGGCCGACCTCACGCGCTGGCTGTGGCGGGTCGTCCGCAACGCGACCGTCGACGCCAACCGGCGACGGGAGGCCGCCGAGCGCCGCGAGACCGCGTGGGCGTCCGAGCAGCCCGAGGCTGCGATGCCGGCTGGCGACGAGCCCGCGTTGTGCGCGTGCTACCGCCCGCTCCTGGACGGGCTGGCGCCCCAGGCCGCCGAGGTGCTCCGCGCTGACCTCAACGGCGAGGACCCCGCCGCGCTGGCGGACCGGCTCGGCGTCACCCCGGGCGCCCTCCGCGTCCGCCGCCACCGCGCCCGGGCGGCCCTGGGCGAGCGGCTGGCCGACGTGTGCCGCGCGTGCGCGGGCTGCCTCGACTGCTCGTGCGCCCCTCCCCCATCCGATTCCCCCGCTTCACTCTCCACCCCCACCATGGACACACCAAACACCTCCCAGAACGACCAGACCTTGCGCTTCGGCATCGAGGGCATGACGTGCGGCGGCTGCGTCGCCGCCGTGACGAGGGCGCTGGACCGGACGCCCGGCGTGGCCGTCGAGCACGTCGGCCTGAACGAGCCCGCCGTCGTCCGGCTCTCCGACGGCGCCGACCGCGAGGCCGTGCGCGGCGCCGTCGAGGGCGCGGGCTTCCGCCCCGTGTTCGACGCCGCCTGAGCCTCCGGCTCGTCGGCTGGGGCCGCCAGACACCCTCACGGGGGTGCCCGGCGGCCCCAAACCTTAAAAGGCGCTCAGGTGAGACGGAATCGCCGATCCATCAGGGGTCCGGCCGGTATCACTCCGTCTCATCCCCCTCAGCCCCTCCATGTCATACGGACGCTTCTTCGCGATGATCGCCGCCTCGACGGTGGCCATGTTCATCCTCATGTACTCGACGGTCTTCTCCACGGACCACATCTGGTGGAGCAGCACGAAGACGCTGATGGCGGTCTACATGGGGGCCACGATGGCCGTCATCATGCTCGCCTTCATGCTAAAGATGTACGACGACAAGCGGAAGAACGTCGCCATCTTCGTCGGGAGCGCCGTCGTGTTCGCGCTCGCGTTCTTCCTGTTCCGGGGGCAGACGACGGTCGGCGACGTGACGTGGATGAAGCAGATGATCCCGCACCACTCGCTGGCGATCCTGACGAGCGAGCGGGCCAACATCTCGGACCCCCGCGTGCGTCGCCTCGCCGACGAGATCATTCTGGCCCAGCGCCGCGAGATCGCCGAGATGGAGGCGCTCATCGGCGACCTCGAAGACTCGGACTACGAGAGCCCTGACCTCCCGCCGACGGTGCCGGAGGTCGAGGGCGGCTCGGAGGACATTCCGGAGGCGCCCGTCCTGACCGTCGGCGCGAGCCCCTTCCGGGGCGACGTGCTGGTCCTGGACGAGGTGACGGTCGAGTCGGACGCCTGGGTCGTCGTCCATCCCGAGGCGCCGGGCGGCGGGCCAGACGCCACGCAGGTTCTGGGGCGCTCGTTCGTGATGCACGGGACGAGCGAGCGCGTGCCGGTCGACCTCGACGCGCCGCCGACGGGGACGCTGTACGTGATGCTCCACGACGACACCGGCGAGATCGGCCGGTTCGAGTTCGGTGGGGCCGGGACGCCCGACCAGCCGCTCACGTCGGGCGGCGCGCCCGTCGTCGTCGAGGTCTCGGTGCGGTAAACCTCAGGCGGCCGCCCGGTCAGCGCGAGCGCGGAGCGGGAGGTCGACGAGCATGGGGAGCCCCTGGACCGCCGCGGCGACCAGGAACGCGACGCCCCGGGCGTCGGGCACGGCGACGAGGGCGAGGACCATCGCGGCGCTGAGGAGCGCGGCCGTGCCGTAGAGCGCCTTGCGGGCGCCGCCGTGGGCGACGGCCGCGCTGTAGGCGAAGCCGAGCGCGCCGACGAGGAACCAGAGGTGGAAGTAGGCGGCGTGCTGGAGCTCGGCGGCGTCCACCAGGCGGTCCCCCGTCTTGCCGCCGTGGCCGCCAGCGTCCGAGCCGGCCGGCGGCGTACTGGCGGCGGTGTCGTCGGTGGGTACGGGACCGCCCGGTTCGCGGGCGTCGGCGCCCTCCGGGCTGTCGTGGCCTCCGTCCGGATGGGCGTGCCCGCCCGGGTCGCCCTCGCCCGCGTCGGGGGAACCGGTGGACTCGCCGTGACCACCGTCGGGGTGGGCGTGCCCGTCCTCGCCCGAACTCTCCGCGGCGGCGGGTCCGTCGCTGACGGCTCCCGTCGCGCTCTCGGAGGCGGAGGACCCGGCGTGGTGGCCCGGCTCTCCGTGGCCCGAGGCGCTCTCCGCGGCCCCGCCGTGCCCCGACCCGTCGTGGGTGTGACCACCGCCGCCGACGACCACGCCGACGTTCACGGCCAGCGCGGCGGCCACCAGCCCGACCCAGACCCAGTGGTGCGAGTCCGTCCGCCCCCGCGCCTTGATGGCCACGGTCATCCCGACGGGCGGGAGCATCAGGAGCGCCCAGACGGCGACGATCGAGCCGAACACGCTCATCCCGAAGACCTCGGTGCCCGCGACGCCCATCGCGTGCGTGGCGAGGTACCCGGCGGTCGTGGTGACGCCCCAGGCGGCGAGGAGGGACTGGTCGGTCATCGCGTGAGGTCGGACCAATGCGGCGACGGCGCGGCCCTGGGTCGAGGCCGCGCCGCCGGAGGAATGGGCGGAGTGAGCTAGGCCGTCGCGCCCTGGGGCATGGCGTCGAGGAGCGACTGGCAGGCCTTCGAGCACTCGCGGCAGCACTCCATGCACACGCGGCAGTGGTCGTGCATGTCGGCGTGCTTCTCGCACTCGTCGGCACAGGCGTCGCAGGCGACGCGGCAGGCCTCGAGCTGGGCGCGGAGGAGCTGCGTGTTGGGCTCGGTCATCCGCGAGACGGCCCGGCCCGTCACGGCGCAGACGTCGGCACAGTCGAGGTTGGTGCGGATGCAGTACGTGAGGTCCATGTCCGAGTCCTCGCCGAGGCAGGCGTCGGCGCAGCTCGTACAGCACTGCTCGCAGGCGAAGGCGGAGTTGACGAGCGCGACGATCTGGTCGAGCTGGTCGGACGGGTTGGGGTGGGTGGAGAGGATGTCCTGGGTGCGCATGGCGGAAGTGATGGGATGTGTGGGACGTGTGCCGGAGTGGCGAGCGTTTCACGACGTTCTGTCCCTGGCGGTTCAGCGCGAGAACCTCCAAACCCTCACCGGTGCGCTGTACCCGTCGACAGGCGCCTCTTCGCCACGTGATTCAGGAGTTCCCCCGTACGTCGTCGGGCCACGTGAGGATGTCCTCTTCAGATCGTGCTCGGTCGCCTCGGCGTCGAGCGGTGGGAGACTCGCCTGCCGTATCCGGGGCCGCTACAGGTCGGGCACCTCGTCCAGCACCCACCGGAAGTCGCACACCGGAGCGCCGATGGCGAGGGTGCCGGTGCGTTCGAGCCGCCCGCCCCACTGTTCGGCCAGGGGGAAGTCGAGCCGGCAGAAGGTGCCGTAGCAGAGGTCGCCCTCGCCGTGCCGTACGAAGTACTCGGCCACCGGGCACTGCAAGCAGTCGAACGCGACGACAGCCTGCCCCGCACCAGCGGGGTGCTCTCCCGCCTCTACGTCGCGCCACTGGTAGGCGGGTGGGCCGAAGGGGAAGCCGCGGAAGAGCCGCGTGGCGACCTCCATCTTCTTACGGGGGTCGTCCGTGAACGCGCTCGCGACGAGGAACGGCCCCTCCCCCATCCGGGTGTAGACGAGCCAGCCGATCTCGTAGAGCAGCTCCCGCGCCTCCTCCGGGCGGTGCCCCGCCGCCACGAGGGCCTGGTTCATCGCCCGCACGGCCCCGGCCAGGTGGAGGATGAACGTGGGGCCGATCTGGTCCAGCACGGGGGTGTCCGACTCGATCTCGCCATAGCGCCGCCACCCCGCGTCGAGGAGCGCCTCGACTTCAGCGATGGGGTGATGACGCCGGAGCACCGTCCGCGCGCTCGGGTCCACGACGACGCGGAGGAGTCCGGCCCCCCGCTCGGCCTCGCGGAGGCGAGCGAGCAGCCCGTCGAGCATCTCGCCCCACAGCGGGCCAGACCCGGCATCCTCGATGTTCTCGCGGAACGGGTCGCGGGCCTCGGGGGGCAGGATCTCGCCCGTCAGCAGGAGCTCCGGGAGGAGCTGCCCGGCGTGGTGCCGGAGCCGCCGCGCGTCGGTGGCGCGCCGGGCGAAGGCCCGCGCGATGACGGGCCGCGTCACGCGGTCGAAGTGGAGGTCCGGGGCGAGGGTGAACGTGAGCGCCTCGGCCGTCGTGATGGCCTTGGCGTGGAGGAGGAGGCTGCTCGGGAAGACGAACCCGTGGCGGTAGCCGCTCGCGATCATCTCCAGGTAGACCTGCGTGATCGTCGTCTCGGCGAGGACGGAGCGGTAGAACCGCTCGGCGAGCCGCTCGAAGTCGGAGAAGAACGCGGCCTCGTCGGCACCGGGGAGCGGGCGCGTCTGCCACGTGAAGTGGTAGAACGCCCTCCGCGTCTGGCGCTGGACGACAGCCAGCCAGTAGAGCACGAAGTGGTCGCGCTCGCCCTCGCTCAGTGCCCCGACCATCCCGAAGTCGAGGAGCGTGATCGTGCCGTCCTCACCGAAGAAGACGTTGCCGGGGTGGAGGTCGGCGTGGAAGAGGCCGTCGGTGACGAACATCTGCATCTGCACGGCGATGAGCTGCTCGACGAGCCGCTCCCGCGCCAACGGGGTGAGGCGCTCGGTGGCATCCTTCAGCCGGAGCCCCTCGGCCCGCTCCATCGTCAGGACGCCGGGGGCGGTGTAGTCCCAGAACACCTCCGGGGTCATGAGCCCCTCCCACCCTGCGAAGTTGCGCCGGAAGCGGTCCATCGTGCGGCCCTCCTCGGCGAAGTCGAGCTCGCGGAGCGTGTAGCGCCGGAACTCGGAAAAGAACTCCACGAGGTTCGCCCGCTGCGCGCGGCGTGGCGAGAGCCGGGCGAGCCACCCGACGAGACGGCCGAGCATCTCCATGTCGGCGCGCATCCGCTCGCGGATACCGGGGCGCTGCAACTTGACGGCGACGCGCTCGCCGCCCGGAAGGACGGCGAAGTGAACCTGCGCCAGCGAGGCCGACGCCACCGGCTCGGGATCAAACGAGCGGAACGCCGTTTCCACGCTACGGCCGAGCTCGCGCTCGACGACGGCGTGGACCTCGACGAAGGGGAACGGTGGCACCCGCTCCTGAAGCACTTCGAGTGCGGCGACGTACTCCGCCGGGAGCACGTCGGGCCGCGTGCTGAGGATCTGGCCGAGCTTGACAAACGTCGGTCCCAGGTCGAGCAGCGCGGCCACGAACCGCTCGGGCACGTCGAGCCGTGCGGCCCGCTCCCCCGGGCTCAGCCGGACGAAGCGGCGGTAGGCGCGGAACTGCCCGAGGGCCGTCCGCACGATGGGAAATAGGCGACGACGGGTCATGGGGGAGTCCCTGCAAGGAGATCAGGTTCCAGGCTCGTCCTGCACGTCATCTTCCCACGTCAGGATGTCGGTCTCGGAGCGGGGGCGCTCGGCGCACGACAGGTCCGTCGCCGGGGGCGACTCGGGCCGTTTCTCGATGAGGTTGTGGCCGAGCGCCTGCCAGCGGGGCGCGAGGTAGGCGTTCCACTCCGCGTAGTGTGCCCACTTCTCTGGCAGCTCGTCTTCGGGGTAGATCGCCTCGACGGGACACACCGGGACGCAGGCGTTGCAGTCGATGCACTCGTCGGGGTGGATGACGATGAAGTTCGGCCCGACGTAGAAGCAGTCGACGGGGCAGACCTCGACGCAGTCGGTGAAGGTGCAGCCCACGCAGGGCTCGGCGACGATGTAGGCCATTGGGGTTCGAGCGAGTTGAGAGAACCGACAGGGCGTGGCACGGTGGCCACGCCCCCGACAGGGAATCACACGCTGGCCGGTTCGGGCACCAGCCGCCCGGTGATGCCGAGGGCCTCGTTGGTCTTCTCGATGGACGCGGCCCCGTCCGGCTCGATCTCCGCGAGGGCCCGGATGGCGTCGATGGTCTCGGGGATGACGATGGCCTGGTTGTCGACCATGTAGGCGTAGAACGCCTCGTCGCCCTGGACCTTCAGCATGTCCTCCCAGACGGCGACCTCGTAGAGGTTGTCGTGCGGGCGGCCGAGGTCGGCCATGAGCTCCTTGACGGTGTTGAGCGCCGTCAGCCCGTCGGCCATGCGGATGAAGGCGATGCGCGACGAGGTGCGGAGGGCGTCGAGCACCTCGTCTTTCGAGGCCTCGCGCGTGAGCTGGACCGTCCAGTAGTGGAGGTGGGCGAGGGTCTCCGGCGCTTTCACCGCCATCGTCACCACGTCGAGCTCGGGGTCGACGGTCTGGGCGTCCGGCCCCTGATGGCTCGGAATCTCGGGCTCGGGCACGAGCGTGTTCATGATGCCGCCGAGGTGGCTCTCCCACGGGTCGGTGGCGCGGCGGATGAGCACGCCGCGGGCGCGTTTCAGGAGCCCGGCCCGCTTGAGCGCCGAGAGCGTGCGGACGGTCGAGGTCGTGTTGCACGAGACGACGCGCGTGCTCTGGCGGCCGAAGGCGGTGTCGTAGTTGTTCTCGGCCGTGAACGAGTGGCCGGTGACGGTGTGCTTCTCGCCGCCCTGCACGATGAACTTGATCCCGCGCTCGCGGTAGCGCTCGACGTTGCCGGCGGCCACCTTCTTGGGCGTGCAGTCCACGACGACGTCGGCGTCGCCCAGGAGGTCGTCGAGGGTGCCGGCCGGGTCGAGGCCCGCCTCGGTCATGGCGCGGACGTGCTCGGGCGTGGCCCCGTAGAGCGGGTAGCCCTTCGCGCGGGCCACGGCCACGCGCCAGTCCGTCGCCACGTCGGCGACGCCGGCGAGGGTCATGTCGTCCTGCGCCGCCACGGCGTCGGCGACGCGCTTGCCGATGACGCCGTAGCCATTGACGGCGATGCGGACGTTCTGTGAGTCAGTCATGGGGATTCCTCTCGGTGGTTGGGGTGGTCGATGAGAACGAAGGGAGTCACAGCCGGCCGCGACGCCAGAGCGCCCAGGCGAGGCCGAGGACGAGGACGACGGCGAGGGCCGCCACGGCCACGAAGGCCGGGTGCCCGCCGGTCGGGTGATAGGCGAGGGCGAGCAGGCTGCCCCCGACGACGAAGGCGGCCGCGAGCACGCTGGCGGCGACGCGGTTGGCCGCCCGGTCGAGCCGCCGGAGCGTCTCCGGCGAGGGGTCCGTTGTGACGGCGAGCGGGAGGGCGCCCTCTTCGAGCCGTCGGCTCAGGCGGCGGAGCTGGCGCGGGAGCGTCTCGCCGAGGTCGGCGAGGTCCGCGAGCGACCCGCTCAGGCGACGGACCTGGGCGCGCGGCGAGAGCGTGCGGAGCCAGAACCGCCGGACGTAGGGGAGCGAGAAGGCGAGGATCTCGAAGTCCGGGTCGAGTTGGAGCGCGGTCCCTTCGGCCATCGCCGTCACCTTCGCCAGTTGGACCAGTTCGGCCGGGAGGCGGAGGCGGTGGCGCCGGGCCACGTCCATGATCTCCTGGAACGCCTCGGCCGCGGCGACCTCCTTGAGCGGGCGCGTGGCGTAGCGGCGGCGGAGCCGCTCGAGGTCCTGCTTGAGCGGGCCGCGCGCGACGGCGTCGCCCGTCACGCCGAGCGCCGTCAGCTCGTCGACGAGACGGTCGGTGTCCTCGGCCGCCAGGGCGAGGACGATGCGGAGCAGGGCCTGCCGCGTGGCCGCGTCGAGCGCGCCGACCATCCCGAAGTCGAGCAGCCCGATCCGCCCTCCGGGCAAGACGAGGACGTTGCCGGGGTGGGGGTCGGCGTGGTAGAACCCGTTGTGGAGCACCATCGCCAGCATGACGCGCGTGGCCGTGCGGGCGAGCTCGCGGCGGTCCACCTCGGCGGCGTCGAGCGCTTCGGCGTCGTCCACCTTGATCCCGTCGAGCCGCTCCATCGTGAGCACGCGCCGGGCGGACCGCTCGGCGAACACGGCCGGGACGTGGAGCATCGGCTCGTCGGCGAAGTCGCGGCGGACCTGCTCGGCGTGACGGGCCTCGGCGGCGTAGTCGAGCTCGGCGCGGAGCGTGAAGCCGAACTCGCGGACCCACCCCTGGACGTCGTAGTCGCGGCCCCAGCTTGTACGCGAGGCTGCAGCGCGCGCGAGGTCGCCCAGGAGCACGAGGTCCGCCTCGGCCTGCGCCTCGACGCCGGGCCGCTGCACCTTCACCACGACGGCCGTGCCGTCGGGGAGCGTGGCCGCGTGGACCTGCCCGATGGAGGCCGCCGCGAGAGGCTCGGGGTCGAAGTCAGCGAAGAGGGCGTCGAGCGGCTCCCCCAGCTCGGCCTCGACGACGGCGCGGACGGCCTCAAAGGGCACGAGCGGCGCGTGGTCCTGGAGACGGGACAGCTCCGCCGCGAGGTCGGACGGGACGAGGTCTGGGCGCGTGCTCAGCACCTGCCCCAGCTTGACGGCCGTGACGCCGAGGTCTTCGAGGGCGAGGCGGAGGTGCTCGGGCCGGGTGTAGGGGGTCTCACGCGCCTCGTGGCGGAGCGCTCCGCGGTGGAACGGGACGAACCGGCCGAGCCCGAGGTCGAGCACGAGCCAGCCGAGCCCGTGGCGGGCCAGAGCCCCCGCGATCTGGCGGAGCCGCCTCGGCCGCGACGGCAGTCGCGCGGGCGGGGTCGCGGTGAGAAGGCCGCTCATGAGGCCGTCCGGCTGAGGGCCCGCGGTGTCGGTTCCATCTCCAGCCACCCGCCCTCGAAGCCGGCGCGGCGGAGTCCTGCTCGCACGTAGGGCGACCGCCCCACCCGCTCCCAGACGCGCCCCGTGCGGTGGTTCTCGATCATCAGCGCGAGGGCTCCCCGGTCGATGCCGTAGACCCAGGGGCAGGTCCAGCCAGCCGCCCCCCCCTCCCGTATGGGGTACGTGGGGTTGAAGGCGGCGTCGAACCCGTAGGGGCTCGACGCGCCAACGTGAATCTCCTCGAAGCGTCGGAGCGTGGGCAGCACGACCTCCGGGGCGAAGGGCAGCGAGGTCGCGGCGGCCCACGGCGCGATGGTGCCGTCGTCGGGGCCATAGGGCGCGCCGCGGGCGCTGTACCCGAGGAAGCGCCGCTCGACGCCGTCCACGACGAGGGTGGTGGGGCCGGGGCCATGGCAGGCCGTGAACCCCCAGCAGCAGTCGCAGTAGCCCTCGAAGCCGAGAGGGTTGCGGACGGCGTACTCGCGCTGCACGAGCGTGGCGCGGCGGGAGTTCTCGAAGTAGTCGCTCCCCTTCTCGCGCATGTACGCATCCTGGATTCCACGGAAGTCGATCCAGAGGTGCGAGTACTGGTGGATGAAGAGCGGGCCGGCGTAGAGCAGCTCGTGGCCGTAGAGGCACTTCCACGCGTACGTCCGCGTCCACGCCGCGTAGCTCTCGGCCTGGATCGGATGGGTCGGCGAGCCGAGGGCGAGGACGTAGAGGATCAGGGCCTCGTCGTACCCCTGCCAGCGGTACGGGAGGAACCCCGACTCCGGCCGCCAGCCGTGGGTCAGCGTGAGGCCTCCATCGAGCGGCCACTGCCAGTCTACGCGCCGGTAGAGCGCGTCGGTGACCGCGCGGATCTCCCGTTCGTCCTCGTCGTCCCCGTCGAAGTAGGACGTCGCCGTCAGCGCTCCGGCCAGGAAGAGCGCTGTGTCGATGGTCGAGAGCTCGGACTCCCACGCCCGGCGGCCGGTCTCCAGGTCCAGGAAGTGGTAGTAGAAGCCCCGGTGCCCGGTCGCGTCGGGGGCCTCGCCCTGGGGGCTGTCGCAGAGGAATCGGAGGACGCGGAGGGTGCGCTCGGCCGCCTCGGCGCGAGAGAGCAGGCCGCGTGCCACGGCGACGGGGTACGCCCCGAGCGCCATGCCCACGGCCGCGATGCTGCACGCGGTGCCGGGCATCGTGCTGTCCGCCACGAGGCCGGTGCGCGGGTGCGCCGCGTCGAGGAAGTACCGGAGCGCGTTGCCCTGGAGGGCGTCGAGCAGCCGGTCGTCGTCGGTGGGCGTCGTCATGGCTCAGGCCCCCTGGACCCCGGTCGGCGAGGCGGGCTCGTGGGGCCAGACCCAGTCGCGGACCTCGGGCAGGTCCTGTCCGTGCCGGGCGATGTACTGCTCGTGCTCGACGAGCCGGTCGCGCATGGCCTGCCACACGTGGGGGCCGTGCGGCCCGACGGTCGGCACCCGGTCCACGACGTCCATCACGAGGTGGAAGCGGTCGAGGTCGTTGCGGACGACCATGTCGAACGGGGTCGTCGTGCTCCCCTCCTCCTTGAAGCCGCGGACGTGGAGGTTCTGGTGGTTCGTCCGGCTGTAGGTGAGCCGGTGGATGAGCCAGGGGTAGCCGTGGAAGGCGAAGATGACCGGCTTGTCGGTCGTGAAGAGCACGTCGAACTCGCGGTCGCTCAGCCCGTGCGGGTGCTCGCGCTCGGGCTGGAGCCGCATCAGGTCGACGACGTTGACGACGCGGACGCGGAGCTCCGGGAGGTGCCGGCGGAGGAGGTCCACGGCGGCCAACGTCTCCAGCGTCGGGACGTCGCCGCAGCAGGCCATCACCACGTCCGGCTCGGCGTCGCGGTCGTTGCTCGCCCACTCCCAGATCCCGATCCCGGCGGCGGTGTGCTTGATGGCCGCGTCGAGGTCGAGGTACTGCGGCTCGGGCTGCTTGCCGGCCACGATCACGTTGACGTAGTGGCGGCTCCGGAGGCAGTGGTCGGTGACCGAGAGGAGCGTGTTGGCGTCGGGCGGGAGGTAGACCCGGACGACCTCGGCCTTCTTGTTGACCACCACGTCGAGGAAGCCGGGGTCCTGGTGGCTGAACCCGTTGTGGTCCTGCCGCCAGACGTGCGAGGTGAGGAGGTAGTTGAGCGAGGCGAGGGGCCGCCGCCACGGGATGTCGCGCGTCACGTCGAGCCACTTCGCGTGCTGGTTGAACATCGAGTCGACGATGTGGATGAAGGCCTCGTAGCACGAGAAGAAGCCGTGGCGGCCGGTGAGGAGGTAGCCCTCGAGCCAGCCCTGGCAGAGCTGCTCGCTCAGGACCTCCATCACGCGGCCGTCGGGGGCGAGGTGGGCGTCGCTCTCGAGGACGGGCCCCATCCACGCCCGGTCGGTGACCTCGAAGAGGGCCGTGAGCCTGTTCGAGGCCGTCTCGTCCGGGCCGACCACGCGGAACGTCTCGGGGTTCATCGCCATCACGTCGCGTAAGAGCCGCCCCATCACGCGCGTCGCCTCGCCCATGACGGCGCCGGGCGCGGGGACGTCGACGGCGTAGTCGCGCCAGTCGGGCATCCGGAGGTCCTTCAGGAGCAGGCCGCCGTTGGCGTGGGGGTTCGAGCCCATGCGTCGGTCCCCCTCGGGAGCGAGGGCCGCCAGCTCGGGGGCGAGCCGCCCGTCCTCGTCGAAGAGCTCCTCGGGCCGGTAGCCCCGCATCCAGTCCTCCAGGAGGGCGAGGTGCTCCGGGTTCTCGGCCAGCCCCGCTAGCGGCACCTGGTGCGAGCGGAACGTGCCCTCGACGGGCACGCCGTCGACCTCGTCCGGCCCGGTCCACCCCTTCGGAGAGCGGAGCACGATCATAGGCCAGCGCGGACGCTCAGTGACGCCGTTCTCTCGTGCGTCCTGCTGGATGCGCTGGATCTCGGCGTAGGCTTGGTCGAGGGCGGCGGCCATCCGCTGGTGCATCGCCTCCGGCTCGTCGCCCTCGACGAAGATCGGGGCGTAGCCGTAGCCCACGAACAGGCTCTCCAGCTCCTCACGCGGCATCCGCGCCAGCACGGTCGGACCGACGATCTTGTAGCCGTTGAGGTGGAGGACGGGGAGCACGGCCCCGTCGCGGGCCGGGTTGAGGAACTTGTTCGAGTGCCAGGACCCGGCGAGCGTCCCCGTCTCGGCCTCCCCGTCGCCGACGACACAGCAGGCGATCAGGTCCGGGTTGTCGAAGACGGCCCCGAAGGCGTGGGCGAGCGAGTAGCCGAGCTCGCCGCCCTCGTTGATGGAGCCGGGCGTCTCGGGCGAGGTGTGGCTCGGGATGCCGCCGGGGAACGAGAACTGCCGGAACAGCTTCCGCATCCCCTCGGCGTCCTGCGTGACGTCCGGGTAGTGCTCGGTGTAGCTCCCTTCGAGGTACGTGTTGGCGACGAGGCCGGGGCCGCCGTGGCCCGGCCCGGTGACGTAGAGCACGCTCGGGCCGTGCTCGCGGATGAGGCGGTTGAGGTGGACGTAGATGAAGTTGAGCCCGGGCGTGGTGCCCCAGTGGCCGAGCAGACGCGGCTTGACGTGCTCCAGCGTGAGCGGCTCGCGGAGGAGCGGGTTGTCGAGGAGGTAGATCTGTCCGACGGAGAGGTAGTTGGCCGCGCGCCAGTAGGCGTCGATGCGGCCGACCTCCTCATCGGTGAGGGGGCGTGTGTCCGTCTGTTCATCGGTAGTCATGGTGGATTGAGTCTTGGGGAGAATCTGTTTCGGTACCGTTCGGCGTGGCCGGAAGGAGTGGCGGGGTCAGGCGTCGGCGACCTCCTCCCTGAGTGGGGCGGCGCGTTCCCCTCCCGAACCGGGAGCGGGCCCTTCGAGGGCCGGTCCTCGGCGCGTCGTCACGGCGAGGCCGACGAGTCCGGCGACGACGAACAGGACCGAGATGATCTGCGACTGCGGCAGCCCGAAGGCCGCCTCGGGGTTGACGCGGATCTCCTCGATCAGGAAGCGCTCGGCCCCTGCGAACACGGCGTAGAGCGAGAAGAGCCAGCCGGCCTTGAACGGGTGTTTCCGAAGGAGCCACAGGACGCCCGCGAGAGCCGCCGCCATCGCGAACTCGTAGAGCATCGTCGGGTAGACGCCGTCGGGGGCGGCGAGCGCGCACTCGGCCCCCCGGACCTGCGCGTTGAAGGCGACGGGGTCCACGGCCGTCCGCCCCGGACCGACGACGTTGCGGGGGAACGTCTCGCTCCAGAGGAAGCCGGGGATCCACGAGGGCTTGTCGGCGAGCGACGAGCAGACGCCCCAGTCGCCGTCGCCGGCGAGGTAGCACCCGACGCGGCCGATCCCGTAGCCAAGCAGCAGGCCCGGCGCGGCGGCGTCGGCGAGGCGGGGTACGCGGACGCCCTTGCGGTAGGCGTACACCGCGACGACGACCGTCGCCACGACGAGGCCGCCGTAGAACGTCAGCCCCGAGGTCGAGAACACCATCCCGGCCGGGTCCTGCACGAACTCGTCCCAGTAGTCGACGACGTGGAACAGCTTGGCCCCGAGGATGCCGAAGCCGCCCGCGAGCAGCATCAGGGTCCAGACGAGCGCCGAGGGGCTCTGCGCCGTCGTCCGGGTGCGACCCTTCTCGTCCTTTCCCGAAACGCGGACCGCGCCGACGAGGCCGATGCGGTACATCCGGTCGAGCTCCTTCCGCGTCATCCACGCCGCCGTGAGGAGGGCGAGGGCGACCATCAGCCCGAACGAGTAGAGCGGGAGCTCGAGGTCGACCCCGAGGAGGTCGTGGAAGAGGTCGCTGAGGCGGGGGTACATGTCAGGGGCCGGTGCGGAGTCGGTCTGAAGGGGGTGTGGCTAGGCTCCGGGGCCGCGCCGGTCGTCGCGCTCGTCGGGCGGGGCGTTCGACGCCCGACGGCCCTGCCACCACGGCAGGACGTAGAGCACGAACACGACGAGGAGGATGAGGCCGCCGAGCCAGATGGCGAGACCGTAGGGGACGTCGTGCATGAGAATGGGGGTCGGAGGTTTAGGCTTCGGGATCGCCGGGGCGGACGGCACCGCCTTCGTTCTCCCACCGCTGCACGGCGGGGAGCAGGGTCAGGTCGGTCGCGGTGCGCTCGCCGTCGCCCTCGCGCACCCGGAACCGGACGCGGTCCCCGGTCGCCAGCGTGTCGATGCCGCACGCGCGGAGCGCGCCGGAGCGGACGGAGCACGGCGGCGCGCCGTCGTCGGAGGAGATGAGCCCGACCCCGCGCTGGGGGTCGAACCACTCGATGGTGCCCGTCGTGTGGGTGGCTGGCTCTTCGGTCGTAGGCATCGGTTTTCTCAGGCTGTGTGTGGACCGCGCGGCGGCGGGGATAGCGGCCCCTCCCCTACCGGGTGCGGGGCCGCCGTGGACGGGGCTGACGGCCCGGCGGCGAGCGATCCGTGGTGGACGTTCATCATGCGCTGGCAGTCCTCATATTCGATTGCGTCATCGTGGTGGTCTCAACCGTCCGCCCGAGTCCGTCACAGCCAGCGCCGAGCGGTCCGGCCGACCAGTTCAGCGATCATCCCGCCCCATGGCCGTCTCGACCAGCCGGGAGCGGTGAGCTCCACCGCATCGCCCAGGTCGGTCCGGAACTGTTCTTCGAGTGCCGTGCATAGCCCCCGGTTTGCGGAGAAGAGGTTGAGCTCGTAGTTGACGAAGAAGCTGCGGTAGTCCAGGTTCGCCGTGCCTACCGTCGCCGCCACCCCGTCGACGACGGCGGTCTTGGCGTGGAGCACCCGTGGCTGGTACTCGAAGACCCGAATGCCCGCCGAGAGCAGCGTCCCGTAGGTGGCCCGCGCTGCCCAGCGCGCGACCGGGACGTCGCTCTTCCCGGGGAGCAACAGGCGCACGTCCACGCCGCGCTGGGCGGCCCGCACGAGCTCGTTCTGAGTGCGGCGGTCCGGCACGAAGTAGGGGGTCGTGACGAAGAGGCGCCGCTCGGCGCTCTGGAGGAGCCGGTCGTACAGGCAGTGGACCTGATGCCGGCAGATGCGGGAATGGTTGGGGATGAGCGCGTCTCCGTCCTGAGTGCCCGTCGGGGCTGCGCCCCCGCGCTCGCCCGCCCAGAACGCCTCGGACAACTCCGACGCGCGCGTGGCCAGAGCGCCGTGCAGCCGAACGTGGGTGTCCCGCCAGCGCCTCGGCCCGAACGCCGACCGCGAGCTCTCTCGGTGGAGGTTGAAGCCGCCCACGTACGCCTCGCGGCCGTCGACGACGAGGAGCTTGCGGTGGTTGCGCCGGTAGAACCGGGAGGGCTGGCGCCAGCTCCACCGGTGGAAGCGGCGGACCACCACGCCCTGTCGCCGCAAGTAGCGCTCGAGGCCGCGCGAGAACGAACCCATCGAGCCCGCCGCGTCCACCATCAGGCGCACTCGGAGGCCCGCGCGGGCTCGATCGGCGAGGGCCGCGCCGACGCGCCAGCCCACCTCGTCGGCGGCGTAGATGTAGGTCTCCACGTCTACGCTCCGCCGGGCCCCTCGGATGGACGCGACCATGGCGTCGTACAGGTCGTCGCCCTCGGTAAAGAGCACGTAGTCGCTCGTGCCGCCCGTCGGCCAGGGCACACACTCGACCCCGGGGTGCCTCCCGCGCCGGGGCTCGGTATCGGTCGCCGCGCTCCGTGCGGTCGTGGCCCCGCTGCGAGCGAGACGTGGCGCCCTCGCGTCGCCTTTGGGCGCGATGACCGCTGCCGACGGGGCGCGCATGCCATCGGCCGGCCGGTTGGAAGAAGCAGGCGGGGTCTGCATGAGGGCGCCTCGTGGAGGGCTGGCGGTGTCGGAGAGTGTCCTCATGAGCCGTCGTGCGGGGTGTCGAGACACACGGGAAGGGGCGCGGCTCCTAGGGTGTGGCTCAGACCTACGGTCCCGGCGGCGACGGCCAGGGCGACCCCGCCGGCAGCGAGGAAGGGCAGGTCCACCTGCCAGGCGAAGAGGAGGCTCCCCACGAGCGGGCCGAGGATCTGCCCCAGACCGCTGGCGGTGCCCAGCAGCCCGAGCCCGGTGCCCGCCTGCGAGCCGCTGCGGTCGGCGGCGAGCGTGAGGAGGTTCGGTGTGACGAAGGCGACGCCGAGCGCCAGCAGGCTCACGGCCGCGAGCACGGCCGGGACGCGAGTGAGGGCGGGCAGCAGGAGCAACCCCGTTCCGAGCATCGCGAAGCCCAGCGCGACCTGGACCCGGACCCGGACCCGGCCGCTCAGCCATCCGACGGCCCCGCCCTGGAACACGGCCATCACCCCCCCGCACAGCGCGAAGGCGAGGCCGATCTCTCGTAGCCCGAAGCCGAGCACGCGGTCGGCGTAGAGCGCGAAGACGGCCTCGAAGAGCGTGAGCGCGGCCTGGGCGACGAGCACGAGGGCGAGCACACCACCGAGCCGTCGGGCCAACAGTCCCCACCGCACCGGCACGCGGGCTACCTCTTCCGGCGCGGCGGCGCGCCTCGACGCCGGGAGCGACTGGCCTGGGAGGTAGCGGACCACCAGCGGTACCGCGGCCAGCGTCAGGCCCGCCGCCACGAAGAAGGGGACCGAGAACCCGTCGAAGACGAGGTGCCCCGGCGTGAGGGTCACGTGCCACGCGTCCCGCGCCAGGAGACCGCCGAGCGCGGGTCCAGCCACGAAGCCGAGGCTGACGGCCGTCCCCAGCCACGCCATCGCCCGGCCCCGCTCCCCCTCCGGGACCGCGTCGGCGACGGCCGCGGTGGCGGCCACGACGAGCGCCGCCGCGAACGCGCCGCCGGCCAGGCGCGCCCCGTAGAGGAGCGGTAGCGAGGTCCCCAGCCCGAAGGCCACCTGCGAGAAGGCGACGCCGACGAGACCGAGCACCACGAGCGCCTTCCGACCGTGCCGGTCCGACCACCCTCCCCACAGCGGGGCCAGCACCAGCTGCGTCAGCGCGTAGGCACTCGTGAGCGCCCCCACGTGCAGGGCGACCCGCTCTGGCGTCGCCGCCCGCCCGAGCGCGAGCCGCTCGACGAACGCCGGTAGCACCGGGAGCGTGAGGCCGAATCCGATCATGGCGAGGAAGAGGGCGAGGAAGAGGAGGAGCAGGGGGCGCGGCATCACGGAGCTACCGCGGCGGACCGTGGAGGCCGTTCGAGGTCGGTTTGGTGGGGCCGATCACCACCGAGCTTGCGCCACGCTCGACCGTCCCCGGCGGCATCGCGGCCGAGGCCCCTGGCCCCGCCCACGTCGCGTCGATCGCGCGGGCCTCTTCCCGTTCGAGGCAGGTCGTCTCGACCTGGACCGTGGAGAAGTACACGTCGAAGTCGTCCCGGAGCAGCGCGAAGACGTGGCGCTGGAGCGCCTGCGCGTCGGTGCCCTCGTCGACGAGGACGTGGAGTGAGACGACGTCTTTGCCGGTCGTGAGCGCCCAGGCGTGGAGGTGGTGCGCCTCGCGCACGCCCGGCAGCGCCTCGACGGCGTCCTTCACGGCCCCGAGGTCGAGGTCGTCGGGGACGGCCTGGAGCAGGATCCGCAGCGCGCCCCGGATGATCCCCCACGACGCCCACACGAGCACGACGCCGAAGCCCATCCCCAGGATCGGGTCGATGGCGAGGAAGCCCGTGAACCGGATGACGAGGGCGGCGACGATGATGAGGATGCTCCCCACGAACGTCTGCATCACGTGCCAGAAGGCCCCCTTCATGTTCAGGTTGCCCTTCTGCCGGGCGTAGAGCAGCCGGAGCGCGATGACCTCGGTGACGAGGCCGCCCGCCGCCGCCCACAGCATCGGCCCGGTCTCGACCTCCATCGGGTCGCGCAGCCGCATCGCCCCCATCCAGAGCACGAGCGCGGCCATGCCGAGGAGGAAGAGCCCGTTGAAGAGCGCCCCGACGATCTCGGCGCGGACGAGCCCGTAGGAAGCCCGGTCCGTCGCCGGGCGCTCGGCGTAGCGGCCCGCGACGAGGGCGACGAGCACGCCGCCCACGGCCGAGAACGTGTGGAAGGCGTCGGAGGTGACGGACACGGAGCCGGTCCAGAGCCCGATGGCGAGCTCGACGACGAAGTAGACGCCGGTGAGGAGGCCGGAGATCTTGAGCGCACGGGCGTTCCCGGCCGTCGCGGGCGGGAGACCGTGGCCGCCGGAGGAGGCGCGGGTGGGCTTCATGGAGGCGTTCCCAGGGTTCACGGAGACGGTTAGCGCGACGGGTCGTAGAGGTCGCTCCGGGCCGCAACGGCCGACCCGGCCAGCGCCGCCGTCCCCCACCGCCGGTAGATCGCGTTGTAGACGAGGGCGAACCCGCCGCCGAGATAGACCCCCCACAGGAAGCTCTCGGCGAGCCCCAGCAGGAAGCTGCCGAAGCCGATCCACTCGAACGCCGGGAGGACGATCTCGAGGAACTGGTGCATGTGGACGCTCTCGGGCGTGACGAGCCCGTAGACGACGCAGAGGACGAAGCTGAGGGCCGCAAAGAGGGCTGCCGCCCAGGTGGTGAGGCGGAGGTTGAGCATGACGGTCTCGGTAGGGTGAACGGAGGGGCAGATCAGTGCCTGTGCCCGGCTGGCTCGTCGGGCGGCGGCGGGATGCTGTCGTGTCCGCCGTGGCTGTGGCCGCCGTGACCGTGGCCGTGGCCGAACAGGTGCATCGCGATGAAGGCGATGAGCAGAAACACGAAGAACCAGTTTTCAGCGAGCCAGCCCATGACGGGGTACCAGGTGATGCGTGGAGGATGTGTCCTCGGGGAGCGGCGGGGCCTCCGGGTCCAGGAGCGCCGCGAGAACCGTGCGGTGGTCCCGGACCACGCGGACCCCGGCCGCGACGCACTCGCGCCGGGCCGCGAAGTCGAGCGTGTCGATGGCGCGACGGAAGGCGGGCCGGAGGACGAGGTCGGCCTGCTGGAACCCGGCGTCGGCGTGGCTCAGGTTGCAGACCTCGGTGGCGCGGCGGAGGGCCTGGAGGCCGTTGCGGACCTCGGCTGTGGCGAGGGCCTGGGCGGGGTTGACGGCGACGACCACCGGCGGCCCCATCTCCCGGGCGACGCCTACGGGGGCGAGGTCGGCGTAGGCCCCGTCGGCGAGGAGGAGCCCGTCGCGTTCGAGCGGGGGGAGCACGCCGGCCAGGGCGACGCTGGCGTAGACGGCCTCGGCCGCGTCGCCGGTGCGGATCACGTGGCGGCGCCCGCCGCGGAGGTCGGTGGTCGAGACGGCCACGGGCAGGCGGGCGTCCTCCAGGTTCCGACCCTGCGTGAGCGTGCGGAGCGCGCGGAGCCCCGCCTCGCGGGCGGGCACGCCGATGCCCCACCCCGTCAGGAGCCGGTAGGCGAACCGGGCGCCGAGCCGCCGAGCCCGGAGCCTGAGGCGGAGCGAGTCCCGCTGCTGCTCGGCCGTGGGCATGGGTGCCGGGAACGCCCGCGTGTCCATCGCCAGGAGCGCCGGGTACCAGTCCTCGCGGAGGCCGTAGCCCACGCTGACGGCGGCCCCCATCGAGACGCCGACGAGCGCGGACGGGCGGTAGCCGTCGGCTTCGAGCGCGCGGAGCACGCCGACGTGGGCGAACCCACGCGCCCCGCCGCCGGCCAGCACGAGCGTGAAGGGCCGGTGGGCAGAGCCGGTGGGAGGGGTCGCGGCGGCGGGCATCGAGGGGCGCGGCTAGAGGTAGGGGCTGTGGATGCCGAAGGCGTCGTAGAGCGCGTGCGGCACGGGCAGGAGGATCAGGAGGAGGACCGCGAAGGCGACCGCCCCCAGCGCCACGCGCCCGGGGCCGACGCGGCTCACGTCGTTGAGCGGGGGCACGTCCGTGGTCCCGGCGACGAGGACGATGAGGAGCGCCCACACCAGGAGCCCGCTCCAGACGAAGAGCCCGAGCACGACGAGCGCCCCCAGTGCGGCGAGGCCCACGACCCGGGCCATCCGGTGGCCGAGGAGGGCGTGGACGAGGTGCCCCCCGTCGAGCTGGCCCACCGGGATGAGGTTGAGGGCCGTGACGAGCAGGCCCAGCCACCCGGCGAACGCGACCGGGTGGAGCACGAGCCGGTGCCCCTCCAGGACGGCCCCGCCGAGCGCCGCCTTCGCGAGGACGGCGAAGAGCACCGACGAGCCCACGTCGGCCCCACCCATCATCATGCCCGGTGCCGCCGGTCCCGTCACGACGGTCGAGTCTTGGAGCCCGATGAGGAGCGCCGGTATGGCGATCACGAGGCCCGCCAGCGGTCCGGCCACCGCCACGTCGAACATCTGCCGGCGGTCGGCGGCGAGCGACTTCATTTTGATGAAGGCCCCGAACGTCCCCAGTGCGAACGGGATGGGGATGAAGTACGGGAGCGAGACGGCGATGCCGTGGCGCCGCGCGGTGACGTAGTGCCCGAGCTCGTGCGCGCCCAGGATGAGGAGGAGCGCCAGGGCGTAGGGCAGCCCTTCAGCGAACCGGCCGGGCTCGGCGAGGAGGTCGACACCCCGGTGCGCGGCCCCGGCCCACGTCGTCGTCGCCAGCGTCGCGAGCAGGAGGACGAGGTTGAGCCACGCCCAGCCTCGTCGTTGGACGGGTGACGGGAGCGCCGCGGCTGGCGCCAGCACGAGGCGGGGGCGGCCTTCGCCGGTCTCCTGCAGGAGCGGCGTGAGCGCGCTGCCCTCGAAGCGACGGCCGAGCTCGGCGAAGGCTGCGTCCGGCTCCATCAGGAGGGTCCCTTCGATGACGTAGTGGTCCTCCAGCCGGTACTGCGCGAGCGGGTAGATGACGTCGACCGTCCGGAGGATGAGGTCTTCAGGCACCCCCCGCTCTGACCCCCGCCCCTCTTGCACCACCTCGACGGAGGCGTGCGGCCCCACCCCGGTCCCTGGAGGCTCACGCGAGACGAATAGCATGACGGCGAAGCACAGGGCGAGCGCCCCGAGCACGAGCCACGCGGGGACGGCCACGGCGCTCGTGAGGACGAGCGCCAGGAGGACGAAGGGGAGCAGGCACAGCACGACCATCAGGAGGGCGTGGCCTCGAGCGGGTGGGCGCTTCTGCGGGTACGGATGCGACATGAGAACGGCGTCAGCGGTCCGACGGCTGGAGTCCGGCGGCGGCGGCGGCCGTCTCGGCCTGGGCGAGGTAGCGCTCCAGGAGCCGGTCCACGAGGCCGTCCGGGTCGTCGTCGTAGAGGACCTCGGCGCCGGTGGCCTTGAACAGGGTGTCCTCGAGGGCCGGGAGGACGTCGGTGATGCCCCCGGTCCCGGCGAGCACCCCGATCAGCTTGCCCTCCTCGTAGGCGATGGCGAACTCGCCGAGCGTGCCCGACCGGCCCCCGACCACGACGACGACGTCGCTGCTGTGGATGTTGACGAGCTCGCGGCCCATGAGCCCGAGCCCGGTGTAGATGAGGACGCCGTACTCGCGGAAGGGCGACGCGAACGTCTCGACGTGCTCGCGGAGCGACGTGGCCGGCGAGATCCCGACGACGTGGCCGCCCGCCTTGTAAGCCCCGAGCACGGCCTCGTGGGGCAACCCTGGACAGGCCCCGGTGAGCAGGCAGCACCCGCGCTCGGCGAGGGCGCGGCCCAGCGCCCGGCACTGGGCGGCGACCTCGGGGTCCTGCGCCTCGGCCGCCGAGCCCATGACCCCGACCCGGATCTGGACGCCCGTGGTCGGGTCGCGTGCCACGGCCGAGCCGCTGGTGGCGGGGTTCGGGGGAGCGGGCGGGCGGGGGGCGAGCGGGTTCATAGCGAAAGCGAAGTCGGGACGGCCTCGGGACCGTGCTCGCACCAGAGGCACCGGCAGTCCTCGCCGTGGCAGGCCGGCTCGGGGAGCGGCGGGTGCGGGCCAAAGCGCGCGAGCTCGTGGAGCACGGCCGTCGTCCGGGTGGGTTGGTAGAGCCGCCGGAGGGCGGCCATGGCGTTGCCGGAGGCGGCCCGGCGCAGGACCTCCTCGTAGCGCTCGGGGGGGAGCTGGCCGAGGAGCACGCGGTTGGCGAGCGCGACCTCGAGGCCTGGCACGAGGAGCTCGCGGCACAGGGCGTCGTAGTCCTCGCCCATCGTGATGGCACGGGCGGCCAGCACGCCCGACAGGAGGGCCTGGCGCAGGCCGAGACCCCAGAGAGCGTCCTGGAACCCGGCCCGCTCGCCCACGAAGCGGAGCCGTCCGCTTCGCGAGTACGGTGGGGCCACGCTGAAGCTGACGACGCCCCCGCTCCGCCGGGGCGAGCGGACGTCGCACCCCGTCACCTCGCCGACGGCGTCGAGGGCTCGGTCGACGTACGTGCCCGGTTTGCACGCCTGAGCGGCCGGGTCGAAGAGCCACACCGAGAGGGCGGCCCGGCCGTCGCGGACGAGGAGCGAGGCGTAGCCCCCCGGGGCGAGGTGCTCGTCGATGAAGCCGACGACGGCGTCGGGGTGGTCGGTCTCGAAGGCGACCCGCTCGACGCGGGCGTCGGCCCCGCGGGGGCCGGTGGCCACGACGACGTGGCGCGCGTCGCTGTGGTCGACGCGCTGGCCGAAGCGGAACTCGGCCCCGGCCGCGAGCGCCAAGTCCCTCAGGCTCCGGTCGAGCGCGCCCGCACGGTGCCCCCGCTCAACGAGGTAGGCGAGCGGGCGGGAACCGGAGACGGTGTGGGGCTGGCGGTCCGGGCCGTAGACCGTGGCCTCGCGGACGGGCTCGAACCGGACGTCGTGCGTGACGCCGAACCCGGCGAGGGCTGTGGCGGCGTCCTCCTCAGACGACCAGTTCTCCAGCACCTGGAGCTCGCCGTCGAACCGGCCGCCGACGTCGGCGGCCTGCTCGAACACGACGGGGCGGAGGCCCACCCGGGCGAGGTAGAGCGCGGCGGCCAGCCCGGCCGGTCCGGCCCCGATAACGTGGACGGTGGGGAGCGGCATGTCAGCGCTCGATCTTGAGCAGGCGGGCGTTGATGGCGACGATGACCGTGCTGGCCGACATGAACACGGCCCCCATCGCCGGGCCGAGCAGGACGCCGGCGCTGTAGAGCACGCCGGCCGCGAGCGGGATGGCGACGATGTTGTAGCCGGCGGCCCACCATAGATTCTGGATCATCTTGCGGTAGGTCGCCCGCGAGAGCTTGACGATGGTGGCGACGTCCTGGGGGTTGCTCCGCACGAGGATGATGTCGGCCGTCTCGACGGCCACGTCGGTCCCGGCCCCGATGGCGATGCCGACGTCGGCCTGGGCGAGGGCCGGCGCGTCGTTGACGCCGTCGCCGGTCATGGCGACGGCCAGCCCACGCGCCTGGACCTCCTTGACCTTGTCCGACTTCTGCTCGGGGAGGACCTCGGCGAACACGTCGTCGAGGCCGATCTCCTCAGCCACCCACGCGGCCACCTTCCGGTTGTCGCCCGTGAGCATCATGGTCTGGATGCCCATCGCCTTGAGGTCGGCGATGGCGCCCTTCGCCTCGGGCCGGATCACGTCGGCCAGGGCGAAGGCCCCCGCGAGGTGGCCGTCGAGCAGGACGAAGACGACCGTCTTGCCCTGGGCCGAGAGCGTCTCGTAGCGGGGGTCGTCGATGGCGAGGCCCTGGGCACGAACGTAGCCGGGGCTCACGACCTGCACGCGCCGGCCCTCGACGGTCCCCTCAGCCCCCTTGCCTGGGATCGCCCGGAAGCCCTCGACGGGCAGGGGCCGCTCGACGGCCGCGGCGATCCCCTGCGCGATGGGGTGCTCGGAGAGGGCCTCGACGGCGGCGGCGAACCGGAGGACGGCCTCCTCGGTCAGCGTCTGGTCGAAGACGAGCGTGTCGGTGATCCCGAAGCGGCCCTCGGTGAGGGTCCCCGTCTTGTCGAAGATGACGGCCTGGAGGTTCCGGGCCGCCTCGAAGGCCGTCCGGTCGCGGATGAGGAGCCCGTTGCGGGCCGAGATCGCCGTCGAGACGGCGACGACGAGGGGGATGGCGAGGCCGAGCGCGTGGGGGCACGCGATGACCATGACGGTCACGGCCCGCTCGATGGCGAAGGCGAACCCCTCCCCCATCACGAGCGACCAGAAGAAGAGCGTGAGCGCGCCGCCCCCGAGCGCCACGACGGTCAGCCAGAGGGCGGCCCGGTTGGCGAGGTCCTGGGTCTTCGACTTCGACTCCTGCGCCTCGCGCACGAGGTCGATCACCTGCGAGAGGAAGCTCTCGGCCCCCGTCTTCTGCACCTCGACCGTGACCGCGCCCTCGCCGTTGATCGAGCCGCCGATGACCGCGCTCCCCTCGGTCTTGGAGACCGGGACGGACTCGCCGGTGAGCATCGACTCGTTCACCGAGGTCTGGCCGTCGACGACGACGCCGTCGGCGGGGACCTTCTCGGCGGGCTTGACGATGACGCGGTCGCCGTGCTGGAGCTGGTCGAGCGGCACGTCCTGGACGGTCCCGTCGGGCATGAGCTTGTGGGCCTCGGACGGCATGAGCCGCGCCAGCTCCTCGAGCGCCTTCGAGGCCCCCATCACCGACTTCATCTCGACCCAGTGGCCGAGGAGCATGACGTCGATGAGGGTCACGAGCTCCCAGAAGAACGGCATCCCCTCGAGCCCGAACACGACGGCCGTACTGTACACGTAGGCCGTCGTGATAGCGACGGAGATCAGCGTCATCATGCCGGGCCGCCCGCCCTTCACCTCGGACACGAACCCCTTCAGGAACGGCCAGCCGCCGTAGAAGAAGACGACGGTCGAGAGGGCGAAGACGACGAGGGCGTCGCCCGGGAACCGGAGCGCGTCGCCCAGCCGGAGGAAGGCCTGGATGGCCGGCGAGAGGAGGAGGACGGGGACCGAGAGGACGAGGGAGACCCAGAACCGCCGCCGGAAGTCGGCCACCATCATGGCGTGGTGGTCGTGGCCCATCTCGCCGTGGCCAGGCTTGTGGCCGTCGTTGCCGCGGCGCGCGTGCTCGACGGGGCCGCGGCGGGCGTCGTCATGGCTGCCGTGGGGGCCCTCCTCGGCCGCGTCGCGGAGCTCCTGCTGCTTGAGCCCGGGCTTCTCGCCCGGCGGCACCGGGTCGGAGAGGTCGTGCTCGGCGTGGCCTCCGTGCGCGGCCGTCGGCTGGGAGGCCGCCGGCGTCGTGGAGTCGTCGTGGGAGGGGTCGGTCATGGGAGGCGGGGGTCGGGTGAGGGGCGGGGGCTCTCTGAACGGGGGGGATACGCGAGGGGTCAGCGGACGGACGTGTACCCCCCGGGGACGCCGTTCTTCGAAAGGACGACCTGCCAGAGCTGGGCGCCTCGCGCCCGGAACAGGCCGGCGCACTGGAGGAGGTAGTAGGTCCACATCCGCCGGAACCGGTCGTCGTAGCGGGCCGGGAGCGATGCCCACGCGCGCTCGACGTTCGCGTGCCACGCCATCAGCGTCCGGTCGTAGTGGGCCCCGAGGTTGTGCCAGTCCTCCATCACGAACCGCCCCTCGACGGCCCGCCCGATCTGTTGGATCGAGGGGAGCATCGAGTTGGGGAAGATGTACCGCTCGATCCAGGGGTCGGTCGAGCGGGCGGAGTGGTTGCCCCCGATGGTGTGGAGGAGGACGAGCCCGTCGTCCTTGAGGTGCCGGCGCACGACGTCCAGGAACGTCCGGTACCGCTTCACGCCGACGTGCTCGAACATGCCGAGCGAGACGACGTGGTCGAACGGCTCCGGCTCCTCGAAGGCGCGGTAGTCCTGGAGGCGGACCTCGACCGGGAGGCCATGTAGCCTCGCACTAGCCAAAGCGACCTGCTCCTCCGACACGGTGATGCCGACGCCGCGCGCCCCATAGCGCTCGGCGGCATAGGCGAGGAAGCTCCCCCACCCGCAGCCGACGTCGAGCACGCGGTCGCCCGGCTGGAGCCCGAGCTTGCGGCAGACGAGGTCGAGCTTCGCCTCCTGCGCCGCGTCGAGCGTGTCGGCCTCGGCCCAGTACGCGCAGGTGTAGACCATGCGGCGGTCGAGCATGGCCTCGAAGAGGTCGTTGCCGAGGTCGTAGTGGCGCTCCCCGACCTCGAACGCCTGCGATGGCCGCACTTTACCCGCAATGGCCGCCGCAATCGCCGGGAGGAGCACCCACGGGTTGCGGGTCGCCTGACGGACGGCCGCGCGGGCGTCCGGGCGGAGCAGGCGGTGGAACGTCTCGTCGAGGCGCTCGGCGTCCCACCACCCGTCCACGTAGCTCTCGCCGAGGCCGAGCGAGCCGCTGCGAACGACCCGCTTGTAGAAGCGCTCGTCGTGGACCTGGATGTCCCACGGGTTCGGGCCGTCGATGGCGAGCCCCGTGTGGGCCGCCAGCTCGAGGACGACGCAGTGGGCCGGGGAGGCGCCCCGGTGACGGACCGGCCGGGTGGGCTCGAGCGGCGGCAGCCGCCCGCCCCCGTCCGACCGTGCAGGGGCGCCCGCGGCGCGGCCGAGGCCGGGGCGGCCAGGCCCGTTGGAGGAGTAGGTGCGAGAGGTGGGCATCATCGGAGGGACTGGCGGGCTCATTCGGAGCGGGCGAGCACGATGGAGCCCCCGTCCGAAGTGAGGACCTGCCGCAGGAGCCCGCCGCCGGGCAGCAGCGTCTCCTCGGCCCGGTAGCGATCGTTCTTTACCCGGACTCCGAGGACGTAGGCCCGCAGGCGGACCGCCTCGGTGACGGTGTAGGCCCCGGCGGGCGCGTCGGTGGCCGAGGGCCGAGCCACGCGGTTCTCGAAATCGATGCGGGTCCTCCCGCCGAGGAAGCCGAGGGTTCCGCGCTCGATGTCGGCCTCCAGCGTCACGTCGTCGAGGGCGACGCGTTGAGTCGGCGGGCCGGGGTAGAGGAGCGCATCGCCCGTCACGCGCAGCGCGAGGTCTCGGCCCTCGGGGCCGAGCAGGGCGACGACGTTCATCACCATGCCCGCGTCGTCGACCCGGCACCGAATGGTCGTCTCGGACACGTCGGCGGCGTCCCCGTCGCACGGCCGCACCGTGAGCGTCGCCGCCATCTCCTCGCCCGCGACGACGACGGAGCCGACCGCCAGGGTCTGGCACGCGCCCTCCGCTCCCTGCGCGTCGACCGTGCGTCGCGTGTAGCGGCTGCCCTCGACGAGGGCGAGCGGCATCTGCTGGGCGGCCACCGCAGACGCACCCAGGCACAGCGCGAGCGCGACGAGTGCGGGCCGCGGAGGGCGGGCCGAGGGGTGCCAGGAGAGGTTCGAGAGGACCGGCGTCATGAGGCGGAGGGGGTTCACCGGGCGAGGTACCCGCCGTCGACGGGGTAGTAGGCCCCGGTGACGAACGAGGCCTCGTCGGACGAGAGCCACGCGACGAGGGCGGCGACCTCGTCGGGCGTGCCCAGCCGACCCGCCGGGTGGAGACCGACGAGCGTGGCGAGCGTCTCGGGGTCCGCTTCCAGCGCCGAGATCATAGGCGTCTCGATGAAGGCGGGGCCGACGGCGTTGACCCGGATGCCCTCGGCCGCCAATTCGATGGCGGCGGTCTTGGTGAGCCCCACGACGCCGTGCTTGGCCGCGACGTAGGCCGGGGCACTGGCGAACCCGACCTGCCCCAGGATCGAGGCCACGTTGACGATGGCCCCGCCCCCGGCCTCTCGCATCGCCGGGATCTGGGCCTTCATGCCGTAGAAGACGCCCGACAGGTTGACGCCGAGCACGCGCTGCCACGCCTCGACGGGGTAGTCCGCCGTCGGGGCCTGCTCCCCGCCGATGCCGGCGTTGTTGCAGGCGACGTCGAGCCGACCGAAGGCGCGGACGGCCCCGGCGACGAGGGCCTCGCACGCGGCCGGGTCCGACACGTCGGCCAGGACGAAGAGGGCCCCTCCCCCGCCCTCTTCGATCTGCTGCGCGGTCTCCTGCCCCCCGGCCTCGTCCACGTCGGAGACGACGACGCGGAAGCCCTCGCGGGCGTAGCGGAGGGCGATGGCGCGTCCGATTCCGGAGGCGGCACCGGTGACGAGGGCGACGGAATCAGGAGTCATGGGAGGCGAGGCTTGAGCTGGACGAAGGAGGGGCCGGGCGCATCCGGGTGGCCTTCTCGAGCAGCATCAGGAAGCCCATCGCCGGGTCCCGCGACTGCGCGTGGTGGAGGACGTCCCAGTGCGCGCGGAGGTGGTCTTGGACGAACTCGACCATGTGCCCGAGAGAGAGCGTGAGGGTGGCCGGGTGGCTGGGCGCACCGTCCGAGGAGAAGACGGCCAGGCGGACCTGGTGGCCGGCCGTGAGCTGGGCGGCGCCCCGGCGGAGCAGGTCGTGGGCGGCCGAGGCGGCCTCGTCCGGGTCGGCGCACCCGAACCGGGCCAGGGCCGCCTCGATCACGCCCGCGTCGAGCGTGGCCTCGTTGAAGCGGCCACGTCCCTCCTTGACCTCGGCCACCAACATGTCGGGGCGGTCGGTGGGGGCGCGCAGGGCCGGGTCCGTCTCGAACCGATGCCGCCCCCCTCGCCCGAGCACGCGGCGACCCGCTCCGGGAAAGCGGACCGCCAGGACGTCGAGGTCGGTCACGGTGCGGTAGCCGCCGTGCCGGGCGGCCTCGAGGACGGGGTACTCCGTGACGGTGAAGTAGCCGTTGACGTGGAGGTAGGCGCGGACGAGGGCGACGGCGTTATCCATAGGTCACCTCGGGCTGGGGCGCCGCGCGGGGCGGCTCCGGCGGCGGCGCGGACCCGTCGTAGCGGACGCCCGGGCGGGGGACGAAGCGGGGGACCTGGGCCGCGTAGACGTCGTAGGCCGCGCCGAAGCGTGCGCGGACCTCGCGCTCCTCGATCCGCGCGAGCCGGGCGTACATCCAGACCAGCACGGGGAACATCGCCAGCGTCAGGAGGGTGGGCCACTGCACGAGGAAGCCGAAGAGGACCGCCACGAAGCCGCCGTACTGGGGGTGGCGGACACGCGCGTAGAGCCCCGTCGTCGCCAGGCGACCCTCCCGCTGCGCTTGGTACAGCACGCGCCAGGCGCTCATAATGACGAGCACGCCGCCGCCGATGAGCACGTTGCTCAGCACGTGGAGCACGTTGAAGTGGGCCGCCCACGGGCTCCCCTCCCCGATCCCGAAGAGGGTTTGCCAGAGGTGGCCGTTGTCGTGGGCGAAGAGGTCGAGGCCGGGGTACCGGCTCCCGAGCCACCCCGAGAGGAGGTAGATCGTGAGCGGGAACCCGTACATCTCGGCGAAGAGCGCCACGACGAAGGCCGAGAACGCCCCGAAGGAGCGCCAGTCGCGCCAGTTCTTCGGGCGCGTGAAGCTGAAGGCGAAGGCGACGAAGATGACCGACATCACGACGGCCATCAGCCAGTATCCGTAGTCGTAGGGTCCGTTCATCGGATGGCGGGGTCAGGGGCAGGCTGCTCCGGGTCGAGGAGCTCTTCGCGGGGCGGGCAGTCGCAGGCGTGGAAGCCGTGGTCGGGGCACGCCGTGCACAGCGCCTCCAGCCGCTCGCGGAGCTGGCGGCGGGCGCGGTGCCGCCGCACGTTGAGGTTGTTGCGGGTGATGCCGAGATCTGAGGCGACCGCGTCGGGGTCGCGCCCCTCCAGCTCCAGCGCTTCGATCAGCACGCGGTACTCGTCTTTGAGCGTCGGGAGGAGAGCCCGGAAACAGAGGCAGAGTGCCTCGTCCTCCGTGGGAGGCACGGCGCCTTCCCGCTCGTGTCGGTAGCGGTCGAGAGACGCGACCTCCCGCTCACGCCTCCGGTACACGTCGGCGATGGCGTTCGCGACGATGCGGCGGAACCACGGGACGAGCTTCTCCTCGTCCCGGAGGCCGGGGGCGGCGCGGAGGGCTCGGAGCAGGCTGTCTTGCACGACGTCTTCGGCGAGGGAGGGGTCGTCCACGCGGGATGCGACGTAGGCGAGCAGGTAGGCCCTGCCCGCGACGAGGTGGGCCTCGACCAGGGCGTGAGGGGCGGCGTCTGTCTGCGGTTCAGTCATCGTCTACCTGTAGTGACGCGGGAGGGCTCGGGGGATTACAGTCGCGAGCCCCAAGGCGGGGAGCGGTCGACCGGTGGCTCCGGAGGGCGAGACCTGGGTGGCCGCGCGAACGTGGGTGACGGTGATACCGGGGCCACGGTGCGGAGGGGGGTGTCAGGATCGGGAGCCCGAGGAGGGCGCCGTGCGGCCCCGGCCGCGGGCGTCACATCGCGTCGTAAGTCGCGCGGTCTATCAGGCGCACGGTCTCCCCCGGGCGCAGGCACGCCACCTCGTGCATGCGGTGGGGATGCCGAACAGCCACCTCGCTACCACCCACGTCGAGACGGTTGAGGCAGCGGGAGACCCCGACGGCGTCGGGGGCGCAGTCCTCGTCGGTGAGGACTTGGGCCTCCACGGCAGCGGGCGGGACAACGCCCTCGACGAGGGTCACTGCCAGCACGCCTGGCTTGTGGGGGAGGCGCTCGGCCTCTGGCGTGACGAGGACAGCGCGGACCTCGGTCTCGGTAGGCTGGGTGCGGAGTGTCCTGTCCGTCGGGGGGACGTCGTTGGTGCCCAGGAGGAGCCGAGCGCCGACGACGACGGCTCCGACGATGAGACCGAGAAGGATGAGGCGTGTGATTCGGACATGCATGGGATGATTCGGACATGCATGCATGCATGGGATGATTCGGACATGCATGGGACGGCCGGGCTGCCGGGGAACCTCCGTGACGGCAGGCAACGCTCGTGAGGTTGCCCCCATGAAAGGCGTCCCAGCGCGGAGGAGCGTGGAGGACGACCTGGTGCCTCCAACCTCAGGCAACGCACCCTTACGGAACCTGAGCTCGCCCTTAAAATCCGCTCAGGTTGTCCACCTGGCAGGGTTTGGCCCCCCACAACCGCCCTCCTCCGGATACGCTGTGGGCTGCGGCCCCAACCGCCTCGACAATCCGACCCCGGTCTTCCAATCCAGACGCAACCCGAGACCGGGGTCAGGGGCCTGGTTCCAGCGGCTCGCTCCGGACCGTCTCGACGAGACGGCGGACGAGGTCGGGCCGGGTGGTCCGGCCGGTCAGCGCCTGCTCGATGAGGAGGCTCGCAATGGGGGCGGCGGCCGTGGACCCGAACCCCCCGTTCTCGACGAAGACGGCGACGGCGATCCGGGGGGCCTCGGCCGGGGCGTAGGCGATGAAGAGCGAGTGGTCCTCGCCCTGCGGGTTCTGGGCCGTGCCGGTCTTCCCCGCGACGGCGACCCCCGGGACGGCCGCCACGCGGGCCGTCCCCGACGTCACGACCGCGCGCATCCCGCGCTGGACGACCGCGAGGTTCGCCGGACTGACGGGGAGCCTGCGGGGCGTCGGGAGGCCGGGGCGGACCTCGTCGCCGGAGGCCGGCTGCCGGAGGACGCGGGCGAGGTGGGGCGTGACGAGGCGGCCGCCGTTGGCGAGAGCGGCCGTGTACCGGGCGAGCTGGAGCGTGGTCACGGACACGTTGCCCTGCCCGATCCCGAGGGACACGAGGTAGCCCCGTGTCCAGCGCCCGGCGCCGTAGGTCCGGTCGAAGTACGACGAGTCGGGCCAGAGGCCCGGGCTCTGCGAGGGGAGGTCGGTGGGCATGGGCTCTCCGAAGCCGACGAGGTGGCCCCACCGCGCGTAGGTGTCGAGGCCCATGTCGAGGCCGAGCGCGTAGAAGAACTCGTTGCACGAGACGCGGATGGCGTCCTCGACGCCGAGCGGCCCGTAGCTCCCGTGGCCCCCGAAGCGACGGCCACCGAAGACGAAGGACCCGTTGCACGGGTACGTACTGGACGGCGTGATGACGCCCTCCTCGAGCCCCGCGAGGCCCATGAGCGGCTTGATGGTTGAGCCGAGGGGCTGGGCGCTGAGGGCGGCCCGGTCGTAGAGGGGCCTCGCGGGATCGGCCGAGAGTCGCGCCCACGTCGCCTGAGCGACGGGCGGGACGAGCATGGCGGGAGCGTAGTCCGGGCCGGAGACGTAGGCGAGGATCTCGCCCGTCTCGGAATCGAGGGCGACGGCGGCCCCCCGCTTGCCGACGAACAGGGACTCGGCGAGGGCCTGGACGTCGGCGTCGAGCGTGAGCGTGAGGTCGTAGCCCGAGACCGGGGCGGCGTCGTCCGCCCCGCCCCTCCAGCGCCCCACCGCGCGCCCGCGAACGTCGACGAGCTCGAAGCGACGCCCCGGGCGCCCCCGGAGCAAGGCGTCGTAGGTCCGCTCCATGCCCGTCTGGCCGACGAGGTCGCCGGGGGCGAGGCCCTCGACCTCGCGCCGGGCGACCTCGTCGGGGCCGACCTCGGCGAGGGTCCCGAGCGCGTGGGCGGCGCGGGGGCCGGGCGGATACGTCCGGTGGTAGGCGTCGACGACCTCGACTCCAGGGAGCCGGTACGCCTCTTCGAAAACGCGGGCGGCGATGGCCGGGCGGAGGTGGGCGGCCACGACGGTCGGTCGGTAGAGGCTCCACCGCCGGGCCTCGTCGACCCGAGCCTCGACGGTCGAGTCCGGGAGGCCAAGCAGGTCCGCCAGTCGGCCGACGTCGTCGCCGAGGCGGTAGGGCGTCACGGTGACGGCGGAGGCGGTCTCGTTGTTGACGAGGAGGCGGCCGTCGCGGTCGTAGATGCGGCCCCGGGGGGCCGGTGACCGGACGGCTCGGATGGCGTTGTCGCGGGCCACCTCGGCGTAGAGGTCGCGGTGGAGGATCTGGAGGTCCGCGAGGCGGAGCCCGAGGACGGCGAAGCTTCCGACGACCAGGCCGACGAAGATGCGGTACCGGACGGTGCGCGCTAGGAGATCGTTCGACCTCATGGTGACACCGGGTCGCCGCTACGCCCGACCGAGCCTCGAGCCCACGTCAGCGCGGAGGCGAGGGCTCCGATGGAGAAAGCCCGGCCGATGAGGCCCCCCCACGGCCTCATCGTAGGGCCGCCGTGGAGAGCTCGGCTCGCTCGAGTCCGGGGCAGGAGGCGGAGTCGTGGTCCGTCCATGGGGGCGCGTCGTTCGTGAGCGGAACGCCGCACGGGCTGCGAGGGTCGCTCTCTAACCTGAAATGGACCTAAGGTTATCTGATCCGACGGCCCTCCCCCGCACGGCTCAGGCCGAGCACGAGCCCGGCAGCCGCACCTGCGCCGAGTACGCTCAGGACGTGCGGCAGGCCTAGCGCATACAGGCCATCGTCGAGCCTGGCCGTGAGCCGAAGCGGTAGGGGCTTGTGCTGCTTTAGAACGACGACGTCCGGCTCGAACACGCGGGCCGCGCGGCGCCCGCTCTCGACGGCCCCCTCGATGCTCCAGATGTCGGCCTCGGTCTCGGTGTGGGCGCCGGCGAGCACGAGGTTCGGGACCGACGTCGCCTGGGTGGGCCGGTGGGGCCGCGTGTTCGTCGTCGTGACCCACTTGGGCTGGTCGGGCTCGATCCCGTCCGGCGAGAACGTCCACTCGGGCCAGACCTCGACCCTGGCGATGGGGAACGTGTCGAGCCCGCGCCCGCCGTTCGCTTGGCGGATCATGCGGTCGAGCGCGTCGGACGCGCGGATCTGCGCGAGCACCTCGTCGAGGAACTCCTCCTTCGTGCACGTCCGGAGCGGCTTGCCGTGGACGCGCCCGGGGACGGACGCCACGCACGCCGTGCACGTCCAGAGCGAGGCGACGCCGTCGCCGAGGTCGACGCGGGGCGGCCACGCCTGCTCCTGGGCGAACAGCGTGAGGTCGAACTCGGAGTCGGTGAGGGCCACGGCCGTCCGGTCGCGGGGCCACGCCATCGGCTCGTCGAAGGCGATCCGGAACGAGACCTGGGTGTGCGGGCCGTCCTGGATGAGGGGCCGGAATTTCTGGAGTTGCGGGTCCGCCTCCAGCTCCGGCGTCCGGGCGAGGACGTCGGCGGCGGCGAAGGGCGTGACGGCCAGGACGTAGAGGTCGGCCTCGACGGCCGCGCCCGTCGCGAGGGCCGCGCCCGTCACGCGCTCGCCGTCGAACCGGAGCGTCTCGAGCGGGGCCTCCCAGTGGAACGTGACGCCGCGCCGCTCGAGGTCGGCGACCCACTTGTCGAACCACCACTCGTTGCTGGGGCCGCGGAGGAGCGACCAGCCGCCGAGCGACTCGTGCGCCCAGGCCGAGCCCTCGGCGTCGGCCGGGTGCGTGTGGCGCGGGCCGGACCGGACGTTCCGCCCGAAGAACAGCCCGACGTGGTGGATCGAGGCGACCGGCCAGTCCGCCCCGATCCACGGGCCGAAGAGGGCCCGCCACGTCGCGTGCCCGACGGCGCTCATCCGGGGCTTCCAGTACGCCGCGGCGTTGGTCCGGGCGTACCGCTCCTTCGAGCGCCGGTTCGTGGACCACGCCTTGAGGAGCCCCCACGCCAGCCACGCCTTGTCGGCAGCCGTCATCCGGAACGCCTTCGGCTTGTCGAAGAGGTCGTCCGGGTCGAGGTCGTCGTCGGCCGGGTTCGGGACGACGGCGTACTCGACGGGCCGGGAGAGGACGCGGTCGTAGAGCGAGTGCTCGTCGTCGAAGGGGATCTGGCGGAGGAGGTCGAACGTGTTGTGGTACCACGGCCCAAACCCGTGCCACGAGTACTCCGTGGGGAGGTCGTCAGCCTCGCGGCGGGCGCTCCGGAAGAAGCCGCCGGCGGAGTCGTTCCGCTCGTAGACCTCGACGTGGTGCCCCCGGCGGACGAGCTCGTGGGCGGCGCTGAGGCCGGCGACGCCGGCCCCGAAGATGGCAACGGTCACGGAGTGGTGGGGAGCGGGGCGATCGTATAGGCGGCCTGGAAAGGGGTGCCGCTAGCGCCCCGACGACCAGTGGACGGCGGCGACGCGCCAGCCCTCGGGCGTCCGCTTCATGACGAGGAGCTCGGCCATCTCGGCGTCGCCGATGCGCTGGGTGGACGCGACCCAGGCGGCGTCGCCGGCGACGGTCGTGCGGCGGAAGAGCGGCTCGACGGCAGCGTCGGCGAGGAAGGCGGCGTCGCGGGCGAAGTGGTGGGAGAGGTACTCGGTGCGGGACTCATGGCGGCCCCCTTCGAGGACCACGGCGTCGGGGAGGAGCAGGACCTCGACCGCCGGGCGGTCGCCCGCCGCGAGGGCGGCGTGGAAGCGGTCAGCGGTGGCGGAGGCGTCGAACTCGGCCTGGCCGACGGCGGGCGTGGCCGGGCGCTCGTCGCCGTTGTGGGCGCCCGCGTTGCGCCGCTGCATGGCGACGCCGTCGCCGTGGTCCATCTGACCGTGGTCCATAGGGCCATCTCCGTGCATCCCCTCCATCCGCTCACGCATCTCGGGGTCGGCCATCATCCGCTCGTGCATGGCCCGCATCCGCTCGTGCATCGCGCGTCGCTGCTCGGGGTCCATGGCCTCCATCCGTTCCATCATCTGTGCGTGCATCTGACGCATGTGGGCCCGGCGCTCGTCGGGAGACATCGCCACCATCCGCTCGCGCATGGCGGCCATGTCCATCTCCCCGCCCATCATCTCCTGCATCATGGCCCGCATCTCGGGCATCGCCATCATGCGCTGGTGCATCTCGGGGTCGGCCATCATCCGCTCGTGCATGGCCATCATCCGCGGCATCATGGCGTCCATGTCCATGGCCCCGTGGTCCATGCCGTCCATGCCGTCCATGTGGCCGTGGTCCATGGGTGCGGCCCGGGTGGTGTCGGCGTGCTGGTGCTCCTGGGCCTGGGCGGTCGGGATGACAGCGCCGAGGACGAGCGCGAGGGCGAAGTAGAGGGCGTGGCGTTTCATGGTTCTGGGGTGGTGTGGGAAAAGCGTCGTTTCGGGGGTGGAGAGTCAGACGTAGCGGACCTCCCGGGCCATGCCGGCCTCCAGGTGGTAGGCGTTGTGGCAGTGGAAGAACCACCGCCCGGGGTTGTCGGCGACGAACTCGACGGCGACTCGGCCCATGTGTGCTGGGACGAGGACGGTGTCCTTGCGGACGCCACCAGTGGCGAGGTCGCCGGTGCGGAAAAAGTGGCCGTGGAGGTGCATCGGGTGGAGCATGGCGCTGTGGTTGGTCATGCTCAGCCGGACGCGCTCGCCCTCGCGGACCGCCAGCGGAGCGGCGTCGGGGTAGGCCTGCCCGTCAATGGTCCAGGCCGACGACATCATCCCGCCCGAGAGCGTCAGGTCGAACGTGCGGTCGGGCCGCGTCGCGGGCGCCGGCTCCTCGACGCTCCGGAGGTCGTCGAGGCGGAGGAGCCGCCCCCCGGTGAGCCCATCCGGAAGGGCTCCCTCGCGGGGGCGAACGGCCGCGGCATCGCGGTAGCGCAGGACGGCCTGGGCCGGGGCGCTGGTGCCCTCGACGGTGGCGGCCGCGATGGGCCAGGCGCCGGGGTTGTCGGCCTCCAGGACGACGTCGTAGCGCTCGCCCATGCTCACGAGCAGCGCGTCGACGGTGACGGGTCGGACGGGCTCGCCGTCGGCGTGGGTGACGGTGAGGCGGTGGCCGCCGACGGCGAACCGGAAGGTGGTGGCCCCAGAGGGGTTCATGACGCGCATCCGGAGCCGCTCGCCCCGCCGGACCTCGATGGCGACGGGGTCGGTGGGGAGCTTGCCGTTGAGGAGGAGGCCGCGGTAGGGGGGCACCTGGCCGCCCATCATGCCGCCTCTCCCCCGCCCCATCCGCCCCCCCACCATGCCGCCCCGGCCAGCCGCCGTGAGGGGCTCGGGCGCGCCCGGGAGGTAGTCGTCGAGGACGATCGTGACGTCGCGGTCGTAGGCGACGTGGGGCTCGCGCTCTTCGATGACGAGCGGTGCGACGAGTCCGCGGTCAAGTTGGAGGCCGACGTGGCTGTGGTAGAGGTAGCTCCCGGCGGGTTCGGCGGCGAAGTCGTAGACGAAGGAGCCACCGGGGGGGACGGGCTCCTGGGTCAGGCCCGGCACGCCGTCCATGGGGTTGGGGACCGGGATGCCGTGCCAATGGATGGTGGTGGGCTCGGGGAGACGGTTCACGACCGTCGCCTCGAGGCGCTCGCCCTCGGCGAGTCGGATCTCGGGGCCGGTGTACCCGCCGTTGTAGCCCCAGGTGCGCCAGACCTCCCCGGGCCCGACCTCGACCTCGACGGCCTCGGCGACGAGGCGGACCTGCCGGGCGGGGCCGGTGGCGGCGTCCCGCGCGGCCTGGTACGAGGGCGCGCCGGGCACGGCGATGGGCCGCCCCGCCTCTGCGTAGCGAGGGGCCTCCGGGCGGCAGCCCACGAGGGTGGCGGCCCCGGCGAGGGCGGTGTGGTAGAGGAAGTGTCGGCGGTCCATGGGGATCTCCCAGGGGCGGGGGCGGGGAGTGGGCTACACGTGGTCGATGGCGAGGCGGAGGCGGTCCCGGATCTCGGCGGCGATCTCGCCGAGCGCGAGGTTGTCGACGGCGGTCATCGAGGCGACGGGGTCCACGGCGGCGACCTCGGTCTGGCCGTCGCCCGCGTCTCGGAGGACGACGTTGCAGGGGAGCATCGTCCCGATGAGCGGTTCGGCCTGGAGCGCGCGGTGCGCAGCCGAGGGGTTGCACGCTCCGAGGATCTTGTAGGGGCGGACATCGACGTCGAGCTTCGCCTTGAGCGTGGCCTGGATGTCGATCTCGGTGAGGACGCCGAAGCCCTGCTCGCGGAGCGTCTCGCGGACGCGCGGTTCCGCCTCGCTCATTGGGAGGTCGACGGTACGGGCGTAGTGGTAGGTGCTGGAAGACATGGGAGGGGCGATCAGAGCGGTTTGTGGGCGTCGATGCGGCGGAACACTCCGAAGGGGGCGATCGGCTCGGCGCGGTCGAGGTGCCAGCCCGCAGCCTGGACGTTCTCGACGGTGCGCCGGGCGACGTGGACGCCGGTGAAGCGGTGGACCGGGCCGTCGAGCCCGTCCATCACGCGCCCGAGCGGCTCCAGGCTGGCGCGCTGGTGTTCGAGGAGGCGGAGGCGACCGCCGGGCTTGGTGACGCGGAGCCCCTCACGGAGCCCCGCGACGGGGTCCGGGACGGAGCAGAAGACGAACGTGGCGACGGCCTCGTCGAACGCGTCGTCGGGGAGCGAGAGGTGCTGGGCGTCCATGAGGTGGAGCGTGGCCTCTGTATCGGGGTGGCGCCGGAGCACGCGCCGAGCCCGGGAGAGCATCCCTTCCGAGAGGTCCACGCCGGTGACGCGAACGCCGTCGGGGTAGTGGGGGATGTTTTTCCCCGTCCCGACGCCGATCTCGACCACGTCTAGCCCGTCGACGTCTCGCCAGAGCGCCCGCCTCCAGCGGCGGTAGGCGAGGGCCTCGACGGGCCACTCCATCGCGTCGTACGCCCGCGCGTGGCGGTCGTAGGCCCGGCGGGTGTGCTCGGTCTGCTCGAGGGCGGAACCGGGGGGGCGGGCAGCGGGAAGGCGGGTGGTCTCCACGGGTCTCGGGTTAGAGGTCCCGGAGCAGGTTGGCCTTCCGCTCCTCGTACTCCTCGGTCGTGATCTCCCCGTCGGCGTACCGGCGTTGGAGACGGTCGAGAGGCGCCGCCTCGGGGGGGGCGGCGGTGCGCCTGGAGAAGGCCCACCAGGCGGCAGCCGCGATGACGGCGGCCCAGACGAGCCACCAGATCCAGTGCATGCCGCTCATGTAGTGCGGGACGTCGTACATGATTGGGGTTGGGGGTGGCTAGGGGTTCGGAAGCGGGCTAGCGCCAGAGGCGGATGCCGAAGACGACGTTGGCCTCGGAGGCCGAGCCGCCCTCGTCGCGGGCGAAGTCGGCGGCGGCGCCGTACCGCTGGGTCCAGTTCACGCCGACGTAGGGGGCGATCTCGCGACGGACCTCGTAGCGGAGCCGGAGGCCGAGCTCGGTGTCGTTGAGCCCGGAGCCGACGCCCCAGTCGGCGACCTCCTGGAGCGCGGCGTTGACCTCGAGCCGGGGCTGGGCCACCAGCCGCTGTGTGAGGAGGAGGTCGTAGGACCCGACGAACCGGGCTGAGAGGTCGCCGGCGTCGGAGAGGAACAGGGCGGGCTCGACCTCGAAGAAGTAGGGCGCCAAGCCTTCGAGCCCCACGACGAGGTGGGGGCGGGCGCGGAGCTCGCCGTCGCCGAACTCGGTGTCGAGCCGGACGCCCGCCTGCGCCTCGAAGTAGGACGTGATGAGGCGGCTGTAGAGGGCCTGCCCCTCAACCTCACCGGCGGCGTCGGCGATCGACCCCTCGCCCTCGCCCTTGATGTAGAGGCGGGTGTAGTCGTTGCCGATGCGGTAGAGGCCCTCGACCCGGGCCGGGACGCCGCTGGCGGCCGGCGCGGCCTCGAACAGGTCCAAGAGCGCCAGGGAGTACAGGTTCTGGTCGGCCGCGGCGACGGCGCCGGGACGGAAGTCGGGGTACTCCGGGAACGGCGGCGCGTCCTGGGCGCTGGCGGGCAGCGCCAGCGCGGCGAGGAGGATGAGAAGGAAGCGAGGCATGGGATCGGTCGAGCGGGAAGGGCAGGCGGGCAGCGCAGGCGCTAGCCCCGGGCGAGGTCGCGGCGCGGGGGGCCGTCCGGGTAGAGCGAGGCGAGCACCTCCGGGTCCCAGTCGTCGGGCCGCTGGACCATCGCCACCCTGAACATGCCGAGGTCCATGTGGTAGAGGATGTGGCAGTGGAAGGCCCACGGCCCGAGCGCGTCGACGTCGATCAGGAGCGAGAGCCGCTCGGCAGGTTTCACGACGACGGTGTGGACGCGCGGGATGTACTCGCCGTGGCCGTTCTCGAGCTCCATCCACATCCCGTGCAAGTGCATCGGGTGGTTCATCATGGTGTCGTTGACCATGGTGAGGCGCAGGCGCTCGCCGTAGACCATCGGGATGAGCGGCTCCTCGGCGTAGGTCTTCCCGTCGATCCCCCACATGTAGCGCTCCATGTTGCCCGTGAGGTGGACCTCGACCTCGCGGTCGGGCGCACGCCGGGGCTCGGGGTGGAGCGCCTTGAGGTCGGTGTAGACGAGGACACGGCGGCCGTCGCCCCCCAGCCCGACGCCGGGCTCGTGGAGCCGGCTCATGGTCTGGTCCGGGGCCATCGCGTTCGCGATCCCGTGGTCGTCGGCGCCGTGGGGCGTGACGTCGGGGAGGGCGCCCGGCGGGCGGAGGCCGGCGTGGTCCATGCCCGGCATGGCGACCTCATCGGCGCGCGCGGCGTGGTCGCCGTGGGCCATGATCGGAGCCGCAGCGGCGGGGTGGTCGGGTGCGGGCGCCTCGCCGTGGCCCATCGCCCCGTGGTCCACGCCCTCCATTGGAGCGCCGGCCGCCGCGCCGGCCGCCGGCCCGTCCATGTCCATCCCAGCGTGGCCGCCGCTGCCCATGTCCATCCCAGCGTGGTCCATGCCCGGCCCGCCGTGGGCCATCCCCATGTCCATCATCGTGAGCGAGGGGCGGTCCCGCATCTCCGGCACGGGTGCGCTCATGCCGGGCCGAGGCGCCAGTGTGCCGCGGGCGTAGCCCGAGCGGTCCATCGACTCGGCGAAGACGGTGTAGGCCCGGTCGCCCGGCTCCACGACGACGTCGTAGGTCTCGGCGATCCCCATCCGGATCTCCTCGACCGTGACCGGCTGGACGTGCTGGCCGCTCACCTGGACGACGGTCATCGGCAAGCCCGGAATCCGCACGTCGTAGAACGTGCCCGCGCTCGCGTTGACGAACCGGAGCCGGACGCGCTCGCCCGGCCGGAACAGGCCGGACCAGCCGGGGTCTGGGGCCTGTCCGTTCATGAGGAACGTGTAGGTGGCCCCGGTGATGTCGGCGATGTCGGTCGGGTCCATCCGCATCCGGTCCCAGTCGAGCCGGGCGCCGGCGCCCATCCCCTCGCCCGCGACGAGCCCCGCCAGCGTCTGGCGCTGGTAGTTGTAGTAGTTCGCCCGCTTCTTGAGGTTGGCGAGGACGTCGTGGGGGTCCTCAAACGTCCAGTCCGAGAGGACGACGACGTACTCGCGGTCGTAGGCGTGCGGCTCCGGCCCGGCCGGGTCGATGACGAGCGCGGCGTAGTGGCCCTGCTGCTCCTGGAACGCCGAGTGGCTGTGGCACCAGTACGTCCCGAACTGGCGGATCGGGTAGCGGTACTCGAACGTCGAGCGCGCCGCGATGCCGGGGAAGTTGACGTGGGGGACGCCGTCCTGGTCGTTGGGGAGGATGAGCCCGTGCCAGTGGACCGACGTCATCTCGTCGAGCCGGTTGTGGACGCGGACGACGGCCTCGTCGCCCTCGGTGAACCGGAGGAGCGGGCCGGGGACCGACCCGTTCATCGTGACGGCCGTGCCCGTCCGGCCGCCGAAGGCGAGCGGCGTCCGGTCGATGGTGAGGTCGTACTCGACCAGGCCGGGGCGCCGGACGGTCGGCTGGAGGCCGGGCTGGCGGAGCGGGCCGTGCGCGAGCGCCGAGCGCGCCCAGGCGGGCGTGAGGGCGCTCAGGCCCGCGAGCGCGCCGACGGCGGAGGCGTTTCGGATAAAGAGTCGGCGGTCCATCGGGGGCGGAGTCGGAGGGTGGGTCTGTTACGGGCCGGAGTCGCGGGGGTGCGGGCCGGGGCCTTAAAAGGCGTTAAGGTGGGCCGCTAAGAGTCCGCGAAGGGTCGGCTAGCCGTCGTGGTCGGCCGGGTGGCCGCCGTCGCCGTGGTCCATCGGCATCCCGTCCATGTCGTGGTCCATGGGCATGTCGCCACCCATCATCGTCCCGTCGTCCATGGAGTGCTCCCCGTCGGGGTGGGCGTCGGAGGCGGGGGGCGCCGGGGCGGGGGGCGCCGCCGGAGCCGGCCGGACCGGCTCGCCTGCGACGGCCTCGTCTACGGCTACGGAGGGCGCGGCCTCGCCGGCCGGGTCCGAGAGCGGGTCGGCGTCGCCGAGGCCGTCGATGGCCGAGGGCTCGGGGGCCGCGTCGAGGACGATGGGGTCGGGGTCCTCCGAGGCGCAGGCGGCGAGGGCGAGCGGGAGGGCGAGGGCAGCTGTGAGGAGGCGGGGGCGCATGGGGGTGGAGGCAGGGGGGCAGGAACGCCCCGGGGTACAGGGGCAAGGCGAAACGTAGCTACTCGACGGGCGTGGCCGAGAGCGCGAGGACGCGGACGGCGCCCTGGCCGTCGAGGCGGAGCCCGACCCGGCCGGGCGGGGCGGCGTCGGCGTGGGGGTGCGTGAGCTGCTCGCCGCCGAGGTAGCCCCGGAAGTGGGTGCCAACGGCGTAGGCTCGGATCTCGGCGGGGCCGTCGAGCGGCGCGGTCCCGCTGTCCATCGTGGTCTCGTCGCCGCTCTCGACGCGGCCCTGGCGGAGGGTCACGGCGCCAGAGGCCGTGCGGTCGAGGGCGAGGAAGTCGTAGGTCTGGCCGTCCTGGAGGTGGTGGACGAGAGAGGCGGTGCCGGTGAAGCCGGAGAGGTCGAGCGTGGCCCGAGCTTCGAGGTCGCCGAGGGTGTCCGGCAGGACGGCGAGCGTCGGCTGGCCGGGCGTGACGGTAAAGACGGAGCCCTCGGCGGGGGCGCCCGCGAGCACGTCGAGGCGGGCTGCGACCGAGGTGTCGGGCGGTGCGCTGGACGGATCCCTCGTGTCCATGCCGTCGTGGTCGCCAGAGGCCGCGGCGACGGCGACGCCGTACTCGTAGACGAGCCGCCCCCCGCGCTCGGCGGTCTGCTGGACGAGCAGGAGGCCCGCCAGCCCGAGGAGCGCGAGCGGGAGGTGGACGGCGAGGCTGACCTCGCGCTTCCAGTACAGCACGGCCACGCGCAGGGCGGCGTAGAGGCTGGCGAACCACACGAGGTAGAGCGCCCAGTCGGCGTGGGCGTTCAGCGTCGTGAGCGCCCGGACGGGGAGGTCGACCTCGTCGGAGGCGTCGCGCCCGGTGAAGAAGGCGGCGACCGTGCCCAGCGCGCCGAGGGCGTAGAGCCCGACGGCGGAGGTGCGGACCCAGGGGTGTCGGTCGCGGACGACGAGCGCGACGGCGTCGACGAGCGCTCCGACGAAGAGGAGCGCGATGGGGAAGTGGACGACGAGGGGGTGGACGTTGGGCGCCCAGTCGGGGAGCATGGGGTCAGCGATGGAGGCCGAGGTGCCGGACCGAGGGTGGCGCGAGGGCGCGCCCGACGGCGACGGTGGCCGTGAGGAGCGCGGCGAACCAGAGGGCGACGAGGAGGGTCATGGGATCAGAGTCTGCGGGATGAGGAAACGGCGGGGCGGCTGAGATGGGGCTTTGCGGGACCTGAAAAGGCGTTAAGGTGCCGGTCTCCGCTGTTATCCGTCGGTATCCCATGTCCCCTGACCTCCCCTTCCCCGGCGCGCCCATGTGGATCCTGCTCATCGAAGACGAGGCCCGCCTGGCGGGCTCCATCCGCCGTGGGCTGGAGGAGGAGGGCTACCGCGTGGACGTGGCGAGCGACGCCGAGGCGGGCGAGGAGCGGGCGCTGGAGAACGCCTACGACGCCTTCGTGGTGGACTGGCGGCTACCGCGGGGCGACGGGAAGACGCTTGTCGAGCGCATCCGAGCCGCGGGCAAGGACCAGCCGGTCCTGATGCTGACGGCGCTCTCGGACGTCGAGCACCGCGTGGCCGGGCTCGACGCCGGAGCCGACGACTACCTCCCGAAGCCGTTCGCCTTCGAGGAGCTGGTGGCGCGCCTGCGAGCGCTGCTCCGCCGGCCGCCGCTCTCGGACCAGGAGCGGACGGTGACCGTGGGTCCGCTGACGCTGGACGGCGAGCGCCGGAAGGTGACGATGGTCGGCCCGAAGGGCGAGGCGGTCCTGAACCTCCGCCCGAAGGAGTACGCGATGCTGGAGGTGTTCATGCGGAGCGCCGACGCGGTTCTCTCGCGGACCGTCCTCGCCGAGCGCGTCTGGGGCGACGCGCTGTTCGTGACCGACAACGCGCTCGACGTGACGGTCAGCGGGCTCCGCCAGCGGCTCGCAGATGCCGAGAAAGCCTCGGGCGCCGAGGGCGCCCCGACCATCGAGACGATCCGCGGCGTGGGCTACCGGCTCGCGCCTGACGCGGAGTAGGCGCGGCGTCGCGTTCTTGGACCATGGCCCGACTCTCCACGCTCCCGATCTCGGCCCGGCTCGCGCTGTGGTACGCGCTGACGTTGCTCCTGCTCTTGAGCGCGTTCGCCGTGTTCTGCTACGTCGGCTTCCACGCCGCAGCGCACCGGAGCTTCGACCGCCACCTCGATCATGAGATGGGCGTCGTCGCGCCGCTCGTACGTGTGGGACCGGACGGGGCCGACGCGGGCGCGCTGGAGCGGACGCCGGCGGCGGTCCGGCTGGACGGGCCGGACGGGACGTACGTCCGCCTCCTCTCGCCCGGGGGCGACGTGCTGTACCAGTCGCCGAACGTCGCGGGCCACCCCCCGCTCGGCGTGACGCTGCCCGAGGGGCGCGGGGCGCTCCGCCTCAGCCGGGAGTGGGACGGCGAGCCCGCGCGGTCGCTCGTCCAGCCCGTCGTTTCCGACGGGGGTCTGGCGGGCTACGTCGAGGTGACGGGGTTCGAGTGGAGCCGCCACGCCGAACTCGACGAGTTGGGCCGGATGCTCGTCCTGGGCGTGGCATTGAGCGTGCTGTTCGCGCTAGGGGCCGGGTGGTGGCTCGCGCGCCGGTCGCTCCGGCCGGTCGCCGTGCTGACGGAGGCTGCGGGGCGGATGGCGGCCGACGGGGGGCGGCTGGGCGGACGGCTACCGTCGGACTTCGAGACGCGAGACGAGCTGACGGACCTGGCGGAGACGTTCAACGGGCTGCTGGGGCGGCTGGAGGCCTCGGTCGAGCGCGAGCGGCGGTTCACGTCGAACGCGGCGCACGAGCTGCTCACGCCGCTCGCGACGCTCCGGAGCGAGGCCGAGGTCGCGCTCCGGCGCGAGCGCGAGCCGGAGGCGTACCGCGAGACACTGGGGCGCGTGGTGGAGGACGTGGCCGAGATGACGGGGACGGTCCAGGGCCTCTTGCAGCTCGCGCGGGCGGAGTCGCTCGCGCGGCCCTCCGACGCGCGGCTCGACTTCGGCGAGCTGGTGACGCAGCGGGTAGAGCGGGTACGGGCGGAGGCCACCTCGCGGGGGATCACCCTCGCGGCGGACGTGGAGGCGGGCGTCCGGCTGGCGGCCGAGGCGGCGCCCTTGGCGGAGGTCGTGGACAACCTCATGGGCAACGCCGTGAAGTACACGCCGGAGGGCGGGCACGTTGCGGTCACGCTCGGGCACGGCGCGGACGGTGGGACGTGTAGCGGGACGGCGCGGTTGGAGGTGCGGGACACTGGGCCTGGGTTCGACGAGGCCACGTGCGAGCGGCTGTTCGACCGGTTCTTCCGGGCCGACACGCCCGAGGTCCAGGCCGAGCCGGGGAGCGGGCTCGGGCTCGCCATCGTCAAGGCCATCGTCGAGGGGTACGGCGGCTCCGTCGGGTGCGCCAGCCCCGGTCCGGGTCGTGGGGCGACGTTCTGGGCGGAGCTGCCGTGCCTCGGAGATCACAGATAACCAAGGGGAGGTGGCCGCCCGTCCCCGTCCGGCGCTGACCTCTCACCCCACCGATACTCGGACGGGCGCGAGGACGCCGATGGCGTCTGCGACGCTCTCGGCGGTGGCCTCCACGCGCGCCCTGCCGCCGCCGGACGATGTTTCCGACACCCGGTCCACGACGAGCAGCCGCGTGCGTACAGAGGTCCCGCACGGGCGGTAGACGGCCCCGGCGACCTCGACGTCGGCCCGGAGCCGGAACGGGTCGGCGTCGACGGCCCGGAAGAACGCCCGGTGGGTCGCCTTTCCGCGTTGAACGGCAGCGCTGAGGACGGCGACGAGGCGCCCGCCCGCGTCGAGCCGACGGAGGGCCTGGAGCACGTGGTCGGTCCCGACCGTCGGGACGCGGCGTCGGCCGAGCCGCCCGGCCGTCTGGGAGAAGGGCGGGTTCATGAGCACGACGTCGGCTCGGACGTCCGGGGGAAGGATGGCGTCGAGGTGGTCGGCGTTCTCGCGCGTGAGGGCCCGGGCCGGGTCCTGCCCGGACTCGCGGAGCAACGCCGCCAGCAGGTCCGCCCGGCGGTCCGAGAGCTCGTTGGCGTGGAGGGCCGCGCCAGAGGCCAGGGCGAACGTGCAGAGCGCGCCGGTCCCGGCCGAGGGCTCCAGCACATGGTGCCCTGCGCGCGAATCCGCGCGCACCCCCACCCCGCTCACCCAGGCGCAGAGCCCCGCGTAGGCGGCGGGCGTCGAGAACTGCTGGTAGTCGTTCTGCTCCGCCGTGCGGCGCGTCTGGCTGGGCAGGAGCGTTGAGAGCCGCTCGACCTCGGCGAGCGCGTCGCAGGCGCCAGAGGCCTCTGGCGGGAGCCGCCCGACGGTACGGAGCAGGTGGAGGTGGAGGCCGAGCTCGGCGGCGTCGTAGGCGTCGCGGGGCGTGAAGGCGCCCTCGGCGAGCGCGCCGCCGTAGGCGTCGGAGGCCAGCGCGAACAGGTCGCCAGAGGCCAACGGCTCCGAGTCCTGGACGCGGTCCTGGACCTCGCGGGCCAGGCGGACGGCCGCGCGGGTCGTGCCCGTTGTGTGGGTGGAGGGTCGGGTGGTCATGGGCTTGGGAGTCCGGTTGGGGTGCCGACTGTGCGTCACCGGGGGTCGCGCGGTCGGCACCCCTGGCGGAGCAGGGAGCCGGAACCGCCCCCGTCTTGCACCTGCCCTCTCCCCATCTGTTTGTCCTGGACTTACAGCGCCGCCGACGTACCACGGACCGACCCGAATCGCCGAATTTGTATCCTGTGGGACCCGAGTTATCACCCAGAGGTGTAAACTGACGACAGCCCCGTCACACGCGACCGCCCGTGCTCTACCCCCGCCAAGCCCAGCTCCTCGGCCTCATCCGAGACGCCGTCCGCCGCGGTGGCGGGGCGCCGAACGGACGCGAGCTCGCGCGGCGGATGGGGCTCAAGGGCGTCTCGGCCGTCTACGCCCACCTCCGCAAGCTCGAGGCCGCCGGGCTCGTCCGGCTCACGTCGGGCGGCCGGGGCGTCCCGCTCGAGATCGAGCTGACCGAGGAGGGCGAGCGGCACGGCCGCGCGCGCCCCTGGCCCCGCCTCGGCACGATCCCCGCCGGCCCCATCACCGACGTGTCCCAGCAGGCCGACGAGTTCGTCGCCACGCTCCCCGACCTTGTCCCCCAGATGCGGCCGGGCGACTACCTCCTCGACGTCGAGGGGTACTCGATGCAGGGGGCCGGCATCGTCCCCGGCATGACGCTCGTGATGCGGCCCGACGTCACGCCGACCGAGACCGACGTGTGCTCGGTCTACGTCGAGGGCGAGGGGAACACGCTCAAGCACGTCGTCTGCGACGGGTCGTACGTCCGGCTCGTGGCCGCCAACCCCGAGTTCGCCGAGCAGCGCGTGCCCGCCCGCGCGGTCCGCGTCCAGGGCGTCGCCATCGCCGCGTTCTCCGTCCACTCGTTCCGCTAGCTGCCCTGACCGGCCGCGCTGGCGGTTTCCGTCCACCGTCCCCCACCACCCCTCGATGATCGCCACGTCCCCCCTCCCCGTCCGTTCCCGGACGCTCCGCACCGAGGCCGACGCCCAGCGCGCCGTCTACGCCGACCTCCGCATGATCGCCCGGAGGCTCCGCTCGCGCGAGAGCCCGGGGATGACGCTCGCCACGACGGGCCTCGTCCACGAGGCGTACCTCGCGCTCCAGCGCGGGTCGGCCCGCGAGGCCAGCGACATCGCCCGGGGCGCGGGCGTCCCCCTCGGGCTCTACGCCCGGGCCATGCGGAACGTGCTGGTGAGCGCGGCCCGGAAGCGGGGCGCCGACAAGCGCGGGGGCGGGGTCCGGGCTCTCCAGCTCCACGACCACGACGTCCGCGCCGGTGCGGACCCGACCGGCGTCGAGGGGTGGGCGCACCTCGCCGTCGACCTCGACCGGGCGATGGACCGGCTCCAGCGCGCCGGGGAGCGGCTCCACCGCGTCGTCGAGCTCAAGTTCTTCGCCGGGCTCGAGATCACCGAGATCGCGGCGGTCACGGGCACGAGCCCGGCGACCGTCAAGCGCGACTGGGAGAAGGCCCGCGCGCTGCTCTACGCCTACGTCGCGGAGGGGGAGCCGTCCGAGCCGGTGCAGCCAGAGAGCGTCCGCTCCCAAGCGCCATGAGCCCGCTCCCCGCCTCCAGCCCGGACGGTGGGGAGGCCACCGGCGGGCACCCGACGAACGGCGCGACGCACCCCCCAGGCGCCGCTCTGCGCGCGCGACTGCGGGAAGCCCAGAGGGGGGACCCGGCGTTCGCGGCGGTCCGCGCCGACGGGGTCCTCCTCGACCTCCTGCTCGACGCCGGGCCATCGGGTCGCGCCCACGTCGTCGCTCTCGTCCGCGAGCACGCGTCGGAGTACGCCGAACGGGCCGAGACGCTGGCCCTCGCCGTCGGGGCCGCGCCAGAGGCCGGCTTCCTCACGCGCCCCGCCGCCGAGACGTTCGCGGCGCACGTCGCCGACCCCGCCCTCGCACCAGGGGATACCATCGGGGAGTACCGGGTGGTCCATGAGATCGGGCGCGGGGGGATGGGCGTCGTCTACCTCGCCGAGCGCCCCGACGTGGGGCTCCGCGCCGCGCTCAAGGTGCTCGCCGGCCCCGTCGCGAGCGACGACGCCCCCGACCCCGACTTCGCGCGGTTCTGTGAGGAGCGGAGGCACCTCGCGCGCTTCGCCCACCCGGGCGTGGCCCGGCTCTACGACGCCGGCCGCACCGACGACGGGCGGCCGTTCTTCGCGATGGAGCACGTCGAGGGCGAGCCGGTCACGGCCTACGCCGACCGCCGTCGCCTCGGGCTCCGCGATCGGGCCGAGCTGTTCCTCCAGCTCTGCGACGCCGTCCGACACGTCCACGGGCGGGGGGTCGTCCACGGCGACGTGAAGCCCGACAACGTGCTCGTGGCCGACGACGACGACGGACGCCCCGTCGCGAAGCTGCTCGACTTCGGGGTGGCGGCGCGATGGCGGGGTGGCCGAGACGCGCCGGCCCCTCCCCTGCCCCACCGGCCGTTCACCTACGCCTACACCGCCCCGGAGCTCGTGGCCGGGGGCGCTCCTACGCCCACGTCCGACGTGTACGCGCTCGGCGTCGTGCTCCGCGACCTTCTCGCCGGTGCTCTCGCGTCGCGGGACGGACTCCGTTCGCGGCTCGAAGCGCTCGCCCGGCGGGCTGCGAGCCCCGACGTCGGGCGGCGACCGGCGACGGCCGTGGACCTCCTGGCCGAGGTCCGCGCCGCACTCCGCGTCGAGACGCCGCGCCGGGCGGAGGCCCTCGCCCGTCCGACCCTGTTCGCGCTCGTGGCCGCGTCGGCGCTCGCTGCGGCCGTGGTCGCCCGCGCGGTGGGCCGGAGCTAGCGACCGCGGCGGTTCCCGAAGTGGCGGGCCTCGAGGGCGAACCCCCCTCCCCTGCTCCGCTCGGCCTCCTCGATGTGGCGCTGGAGCGCCTCCTGGACGAAGTCGTTCTGGCTCGCGCCGCCCTCCTCGGCCGCCGCGCGGACCTTCGCGCGCATCCACGCCGGGACGTTCCAGTTGCCCTGGACCGTCCGCTCGTAGGCGTCGTCGCCGGGGGCGGGCGCCTCGGGGCGCTGGACCGGCTTGGCCGGGCCGACGCCCGGGGCCTTCGCGGTGCGTTTCCGCTTGGCCTTGGGCTCCGGGCTCTCCGTCTCGGCGGACGGCGCCTCTACGGGCGGGGTGGCCGCGCCGAAGGCGCCATCGAAGGCGGTCCCCTCGGTCGTGGCCGGGCCGATGTTGAGGCGGGGTTTGCGGGACTTCGCCATGGGTACTAGGATCTAGATGCTAGGGGCTAGGCTCGGATCAGACGATCCGGGGCGACGGGCGGGCCTCGATCTCGTCCGCCAGCGCGGCGTAGTCCTGCGCGGCCGTGGACGAGCGGTCGTAGAACGGGAGCGGGACGCGGGCCATCTCGGACTCCCGCACGCGGACGGTCTCGCGGATATAGGTCTTGAGCCCCCCCTCCCCGTCCGGCCCCGTCGCTTGCTGGGCCACGTACTCGGCGAGGTCGAGGTCGTGGTGGCTCGACACGTTGACGCGGGTCGCGAAGGCGCCCGAGACCGGCGTCGTCCCGAACCGCTTCGAGAGCTCGACGACGTCGACGAGCCCGTCGAGCGCGCCGCGTCCGGAGGCCACGGGGACGTAGACCTCGTCGGCCGATGCGAGCGTGGCCGTCACGAGCGCCGACGCCTGCGGGGGCGAGTCGATGACGACGAAGTCGTAGTCGGCCTCGACGGCGTCGAGCAGCGCCACGAGCCGGTTGGCGAGCCGCGCGACGGCCTGGCCCTCGAACTGGACGAGCTGGCGGCTGGCCGGGACGAGGTGGAGGGCGCCCCCGTTCTCGGCGAGCGCGTCGTCCCAGAGCCCCTCGGGCCGGAGCACGGCGGCCTCGGCCTCGACCTCGCCCTTGAGGTACCGGGCCGCCGCGTGGGACGGGTCGAGCCCGGCCGACTTCGTGAGCGTGGCCTGGGGGTCGAGGTCGACGAGGAGGACGCGGCGGCCCCGGCGGGCCAGCTCGGCGCCGACGGCGAGCGAGGAGGTCGTCTTGGACGAGCCGCCCTTGAGGTTGCTGAAGGCGATGACGCGCACGGCGGGGAAGGGGGGAGAGTCTAGCGCCTAGATACTACCGACTAGCCCCTACTGTCGAGAGGCTAGGTTCTAGACTCTAGTTCGTGGTTCGCCCCGAATGAGCTCCCGGCGTGTCTAAGCGCGCTACCCAGTCGCAATCGGATGTCTAGAACCTAGATGCCAGGACAGCAAGACGCTCCCCAGGGGCCCGTCCGTTCCACAGAGAGGCGGTCCCCCGGGCGGTTGGGCATCCGACTCGTCGCGGCGTCAGCCGTCGCGTTCGGTGCGGTGGCGGTGGCCGCCGGTCTCGGGGTCCGCGTCAACACGACGCCGAGCCTGCCGCGCGGCCTCTACCTCGCGGGACCGTTGGACGCCGGCGGGGTGGAGAGGGGGGAGCTCGTCTCGGCGTGCCCCGACACGGCCGCCATCCGCCGCCTCGGGCGGTACTGGACGAACGGACGGTGCCCCGGCGGCGAGGGCCGCCCGGAGGGCGTGCGGCCCCTGGCGAAGCCCGTCGCGGGAGTCCCGGGCGACACCATCCGCGTCGACAGCTCGGGCGTCTGGGTCGGGGGGAGGCCCCTCCCGTCCAGCGCGCCGCTCTTCCGGGACCGCGCGGGCCGGCCCGTCCGTCCCGCGCTCGGGGTCCACGTCCTCGGCCGGGGGGAGTACTGGCTCCACTCCGGCCGCGTCGCGACGTCGATCGACTCCCGGTACGTCGGCCCCGTCCGTGTCGTCCTGGAGCGCGTGCGCCCGCTGTGGACGGAGGATTAGCGGTGTACGACGCCGAGCGGGCCGCTCTAGCCCATAGACTCTAGACCCTAGCTCCGACCATGAGCCGTGGCGTCCCGTGAGCGCGCTTTCCTCGTCGGACCCGCCCGTGCCGCTCTCCGAACGAGGTGACAGCCCGGTGCTCGCGGCGGAGTGCGGGTCCCCACCTTCCGAGCCGACCCGTGACCCCGACGCCCGCCCCGGCAGCCCCGACGACCGCCCCAGGGAGCGGGGCGGACGGTGGCCGCGAGGTCCGCTACCGCGAGCTCATGGAGCGGTACCTCGGCCCCCGCGTCGTCGAGGCGTTCGCCGACGACGACGTGACCGAGGTGTACGTCAACGGCGACGGGCGCCTCCGGCTCGACACCCACTCGCGCGGCAAGGTGCTCGCGGGCGTCCGGCTCCGCGCGGCCCGCGTCGAGCAGTTCCTCCACGCCGTCGCCGCCTTCCACGGCGACGCGCTCCATGGGGGCACGCCGTCCGTCCAGGCCGAGCTCCCCGTCGAGACGTTCGGGGGCGCCCGGCTCCAGGGGTTCCTCTCGCCGCTCGCGGAGGCGTCGTGCTTCGTGATCCGGAAGCGGGCCTCGCGCGTGTTCGACCTCGACAGCTACGTCGAGACCGGCGTGATGACGGCGCGGCAGCGGGCCGCGCTCGGCGACGCCGTCCGGGACCACGAGAACGTCCTCGTCTGCGGTGGGACCGGGTCGGGCAAGACGACGCTCTGCAACGCGCTCCTGAAGGAGATGACCGACCAGTTCCCCGAGGAGAGGATCGTCGTCCTTGAGGACACGGGCGAGCTCCAGTGCGCGGCCGACGACCACCTCCAGCTCCGGACGTCCGACGGCACCGGCAGAGGTGCCGGTGTCTCGCTCGCCGACCTCGTGCGGCACACGCTCCGCTGCACGCCCGACCGGATCGTCGTCGGCGAGGTCCGCGACGAGGCCGCGCTCCACCTGCTCGACGCCTGGGCGACGGGGCACCCCGGCGGGTGCGCGACGCTCCACGCCACGACGGCGCTCGGCGCGCTCCACCGGCTGGGGCGGCTCGCGCAGCGGGCGAACGTGCCGCCCCAGCACGAGCTGGTCGCCGAGGCCGTCGGGGTCGTCCTCGTGATCCAGGGCGGCAACCAGGGCCGCCGCGTGACCGAGCTCGTCCGCGTCGAGGGCCAGCACGCCGGGACGTACGAGCTGGCGCCCGTCTGAGGCGCACGGCCTCCGGCGCCCTGAGCGTCCCTCTCACGCTCGCTTCCGGTCTCGTGAGCCTCGGACACCGCCCAGCGCGCTCTCGCGCAGTAGGCGGCCCCCCAGAGCCTCTGGCGAGCCGCCGCGTCACTCACTCCAGGCCACCGCTCCGCCATGCACCGCCTTCAGTCCACTGCCCACCGCCGCGTCCTCGTCGGCCGCGCGCTCGCGCTCCTCGCCCTCGCCGCCGTCCTCGCCGACCCCGCCGCGGCCTCGGGCGGCGCGGCCATGCCGTGGGACGGACCGCTCCAGACCATCGCCGACGCCCTCACCGGCAACACGATCCGGCTCGTGGCCGTGATCGCGCTCGCCGCCGGCGGCATCGTCTGGGCGTTCACCAAGAACGAGGAGGGCGTCAAGCGGATCGGCCAGGCCGTGCTCGGCCTCGGCGTCGCCATCGGGGCCGCCTCGTTCGCGGCCACGCTCGGCATTTCGGGCTCGACGTTTTGAGCGCTGGCCGCAGCAGGGGAGGGGAGGGGCCGCCGGGGACGCTCCCCGAGCGGCCCGTCCACCAGTCGCTCGTCCGGACGCCGCGCTACGCCGGCGTGGACCGGAGCTTCCTCGTCCTCGAGGTCACGCTCGTCGTGTGCCTCGGCTACCTCATGGGGCTCTCGTGGTCCACGGCCTTGGTCGTGCTCGTGACCGTCGGCGTGGTCCACCCGCTCATGGTCCGGCTCTCTGCCGACGACGACCTCCTCCCGCACCTCGTCGTCCGCACGCTCGCGCAGGCCGACGCCTACGACCCGCTCCCAATGGTCGGCGCGGCGGGCCGCAAGCCAAACCCGTCCGTCCAGACGCCGTAATGGTGTCTACCCCCTAGTGTCTAGACCCTAGAACATGAGCCTGATCGCCGCCGCCGCTGGCCTCGCCGCCGGGACGCTCGGGGCCGCCGGTCTCGGTCGGCTCCGCGAGTACCGCGCCCGACCCCGCGCGCTCTCCGACCTCCTCGGCTGGGGGTTCCTGGTGGGGGAGGGGGTCGTGCTGATGAAGGACGGCTCGTTCCTGGCCGCCTACCGCGTCCGCGGCCGCGACCTCGCCTCCTCGACCGCGGGGGAGGTCGCAGCACTCGCGGGCCACGTCGGCGCTGCGCTCGCGGCCTACGGCGACGGGTGGATGGTCCACGCCGACGCCGTCCGCCGCGAGGCCGTCGGCTACGCGCCGCCCGAGCGCTGCCACTTCCCCGACCCCGTGAGCGCGCTCCTCGACGAGACGCGCCGCGCGCGGTACACGGCGACCGCCGAGCACTACGAGACCGAGGCCGTCCTCTCGCTCACCTACACGCCGCCGCCCGGCCTGGTGGGGCGGCTCCAGAAGGCCGTCGTCGCGGGCCGTGGCGAGGGCGCCGGCATCGACTGGGACCTGCTCCTCGGCCAGTTCGAGCGGGAGGCGCGCGGGCTCCGCGACCGGCTCTCGTCGGCCATGAAGGTCGAGCGGCTCGGGAGCGCGGACCTGCTCCGCCACCTCCACGAGAGCCTGACGGGGCTTCCCCACGCCGTCGGCGTGCCGGGCCACGGGGCCTACCTCGACTACGCGCTCGCCGACCAGCCGTTCGTCGGCGGGTTCGAGCCGCGCGTGGGCGCGAAGCACGTCCGCGTCGTGGCCGTCCAGGGCTACCCGAACGCGACGCGCCCCGGCCTCGCCGACCCGCTCACGCGGCTGCCGTTCCCGTACCGCTGGTCGGTCCGGTTCCTCCCGTTCTCGCCCGCGACGGCGACGAAGGTGATCGGGAAGGCCCAGCTCGGGTGGTTCCAGAAACGGCGCGGCGCGGGCGACTGGGTCCGCGACATGGCCTCGAAGGAGAAGCGCCAGGAGACCGAGATGGACCTCGCCTTCCAGGACGCCAACGCGAGCCAGATGGTGCTCGACGCCGGGGCCGCGCGGGCCTCGAACACGGGCGGCGAGCTCCGCTTCGGGCACCTCACGGCCTGCGCCGTCGTGATGGCGGACGACGCCCGCTCGGCGAACGAGCGCGCCGCTTCGCTCCTCAAGGCCGTCCGCGACCTCGGGTTCACGGGCCGCGTCGAGGACGTGAACGCCGTCGACGCCTTCCTCGGGAGCCTCCCAGGCCACGGCCACGCCAACCTCCGCCGCCCCGTTCTGTCGACGGACAACCTCGTCGACGTGCTCCCGCTCACGGCGCCCTGGGGCGGACACCGCGAGGTCCCGAGCGGGCTCTTCCCGCCGCACTCGCCCCCTCTCCTGTGGGCCAAGACCGACGGCTCGACGCCGTTCCGGCTCTGCCTCCACGAGGGCGACGTCGGCCACACGCTCGTCGTCGGCGCGACGGGCGCGGGCAAGTCGGTGCTCGTCGGGCTCCTGCTCGCGCAGTGGCGTCGCTACGACGGGGCGCGGACGGTCACGTTCGACGTCGGCTACAGCCACTACGTCTCGGGCCGCGCGATGGGCGCGGCGCACTATGACCTCGCCGGACCGCTGGCGGCGGGGGGGCCCGTCGAGATGCAGCCGCTCCGCGACGTGGACCGGCCCGAGGTGCGGACGTGGGCGGTCGACTGGGTCGAGTCGCTCGTCGAGCTCCAGGGCGAGCGGTTGTCGCCCGACGAGCGGGGCCGCTTGGCGCACGCCGTCTGCCTGCTGGCGGAGAGCCCGCCTGAGGACCGGACGCTGACGGCGCTCCTGGTCGGGCTGGGGTCCGAGCGGCTGAGGGCGCTCGTGCGGCCCTACACGCTGGAGGGGCCGTACGGCCAGCTCTTCGACGCCGACTGCGACTCGTTCGGGTCCGCCAGCGGACCCGGCGGGCAGGGTGGGGGAGAGGTCCGGCACCAGGTCGTCGAACTCTCGCACCTCGTCGGGATGTCCGACCGCGTGCTGGTGCCTGCGCTGACGTACCTGTTCCGCCGCGTCGAGGAGGGCCTGAACGGTTCGCCGACGCTCATCGTGATCGAGGAGGCCTGGGCGGCCCTCATGCACGGCCGCTTCGCCGACCGACTCCGCCAGTGGCTCCTGACCCTCCGCAAGCGGAACGCGGCCGTCGTCGTCGTGGCCCACAGCCCCGCCCAGTTCCGCGACCCCGGCGTCAAGGGCGCGCAGCTCCTCGTCGAGAGCTGCCCGACGCGGATCTTCCTCCCGAACCCCGACGCCGCCGAGCCCGACACGGCCGCGCTCTACCGCTGGCTGGGGCTGAACGAGGCCGAGGTCGCCCGGCTCGCGAGGGCGCGGAAGAAGCGGGACTACTACGTCCGCTCGCCGTCGGGGGCGCGGACGTTCGACCTGGCGCTGGGGCCGCTGGAGATGGCCTTTCTCGGCACGCTCCCCGGCCGCTCGGCCGACGAGACCGTCCGGGAGGCCGCGCGGCTGGCGGAGGCCGAGGGCGAGCGGTGGCCGGCCACGTGGCTCCGGCTCTGCGGACTCGAGGTCGAGGCCGACGCGCTCGCATCCTCGCTCCGGGGCGAGGGTTCCGACGTGCCCCCTCAGAGCTTGCCGTAGGCTACCGCGGGCGGCGGACGAGGGCGAGTGCTGAGCAATCCACCGCTGGGCGGTGGAAAATCAACCATCCACTGGTGGATATTCCACCATGATCCAGCGCAACGTCACCCCCCAGGTCCGGGCCGCCCTCGCCGACACGCCCGTCGTCCTCCTCAACGGCGCCCGCCAGACGGGCAAGAGCACGCTCGCGCGCGCCCTCGCACAGGACGCCTTCCCAGGTGGCCCGGCCACCTACGTCACCCTCGACGACGCAACCGTTCTAGCCGCGGCGACCGAGGACCCCGACGGCTACGTCCGGGGGCTCAGTGGCCCCGTCATCCTCGACGAGGTCCAGCGAGCGCCGGACCTGTTCCGCGCCGTCAAGGCCGAGGTCGACCGCGACCGACGCCCGGGACGGTTCCTTCTCACGGGGTCAGCGGACGTGATGCTCCTCCCGGTCGCGTCCGAGTCGCTCGCGGGCCGGATGGAGATCGTCACGCTCTGGCCACTCTCGCAAGGCGAGATGGAGGGACGGGACGAGCGGTTCGTCGACGCCGTGTTCTCGGACGCGCTCCCGCCCGCGCCCACGGGCGTCGGCGACTCGGTGTGGACCCGTCTCGTGCGGGGCGGCTACCCCGAGGCGACCGAGCGCGACGCCCCCGAGCGGCGGGAGCGGTGGTTCGAGTCGTACGTCACGACGATCCTCCAGCGCGACGTCCGGGACCTGGCTCGGATCGAGGGGCTCTCCGAGATGCCGCGCCTGCTCGCCCTCGTGGCCGCCCGGACGGCCACGCTCTTGAACGCCGCCGAGCTCTCGCGCTCGTCGGGCCTCCCGGCCACGACGCTCAAGCGCTACCTCACGCTCTTGCAGGCCACGTTCCTCGTCCGCGAGCTCCCGGCGTGGTCCACGAACCTATCGAAACGGCTCGTCAAGTCGCCCAAGCTGCTCGTCGTCGACTCCGGGCTTGCGGCGCACCTGACGGGGTTCGAGGCGCCCGGCGACGGGGCCGTGGACCTCCCGGGGTTCCTGCTGGAGACGTTCGTCGTCGGCGAGCTCGCCAAGCAGGCCGGGTGGAACAGCCGCCACGTCTCGCTCCACCACTACCGGACTCAGAGGGGCCGGGAGGTCGACGTCGTCCTGGAGGACCGGGCGGGCCGCGTCGTCGGCGTCGAGGTCAAGTCGGCCGGGTCGGTATCGGGCCGGGACTTCCGGGGGCTCGAGTCGCTCCGCGAGGAGCGGCCGGAAGCGTTCCAGCGGGGCGTCGTGCTCTACACCGGGTCCGACGTGGTCCCGTTCGGCGACGGCCTCGCCGCCGTCCCGATGTCGGCGCTCTGGGAATGGTAGGAGGGGAGGGGTGAGCCGCCAGAGGCTCGGACCGCGCTCTCGGGGTGACGCCCTTTCCACGAGACGCCCCCAGCCACATGCTCCGGCTCAGCCTCCCCCTCCGCATCGCCCGCATCCGCACCGCGCGGTCCCCCCGCTTCCGCCTGCCGCGCTCGTTCGGTCTCGCGGCGCTCCTGGCCTTGGTCGCCTTCGCGCCCACGCAGGAAGCGAAGGCGCAGTGGGCCGTGATCGACCCGGCCCACATCGCGAAGTCGATCTACAACGGGCGCCAGATCCTCCAGCAGCTCCGGGCGCAGCGCGACCAGCTCGTCGCCTTCCGCGAGAACGTCCGCAAGCTCCGGAGCTACAACGTCCGCGACGTGGGCGGGCTCATCGACCAGTTCGACCGGACGATCGTCTCGGGCGGCCAGCTCGCCTACACCTCGGCCGACCTCGCGCGGGAATTCGACGAGACCTACCGCTCGTTCGACGTGAACGACCCCGCGGGCGAGGCCCGGCGCGTGCTGGAGGACCGGCTCTCGGGCTCGCTCAACACGCTCCGGGCACTCCGCGAGCACGCGACCCAGCTCCAGACGTCGCGGCGTGACCTCCAGGGGTTCCAGTCCCAGATCCGCGCGGCCACGACGGCCCAGCAGATCGCCGAGCTCCAGGGGACCGTCCAGGCGTACCAGGCGCAGGAGACCCAGATGCTCCGGCAGGTCGTGATGCTCCAGGCCGACCAGGCGGCGCAGTCCGACGCTCGCGAGGCGGCCGTCCGGGCCTACGCCCGCGAGGTCGGTCGGGCGCAGTCGGCGCGGAGCCGGGACTACGCGCGCCGGATGGGCGGGCGGGACTACGGGAGCCGCCCAGTCATCGACTGATCGCCCCGGGTCCGGTGACGGGAGGGCCGTCACCGCTGGCGTCTAGCGTCGGCGGCGGTGGCCCTCCCATTTCCCTGACCGACCCATGACCCGCCCCGCCTTGCTGTCCGTCCTCGTCCTCCTGATCTCTGCCGGTTGCGGCTCCGGCGACGCGCCCGAGGCGGTCGCGCCAGAGGCTCCAACGGTGCCGAGCGCGGTCGCATACCTCCAGGCGTGCGTCGACGACGCACCAGACGAGCCGTGCCCCCCAAACCCCGACGCGGATGCGGCCTACTGGACGGTCCAGCAGGAGGCCCAGAGCGAGAGCTACCTCGACGCAGCGGAGCTCTGCCTCCGTGCGGCCCTCGAGAGCCAGAAGGCGGGCCGCGAGGGCGCCTGCGTCGACGTGTACGAGGCCTACGTCACCGAGGGCGTCCGCTCCGACCTCGGCGGCCGACTCGACGAGTCCGAGGCCCGGCGTGGCTACGCGAAGGCGCGGATCGCACTCCAGCGCCAGCGGAGCCAGACGTTCATCGACGGGATGCGCGCCGAGCCCGGCCGTGACGTCCCCCAGTCCATCGAGTAGCCCGTGACGCCCCTCCACCTCCGCGACGCCCACCGCCAGAGGCTCTTCGCACGCCGAGCCCTCGGAGGGGCCGGTCTCGCCGCGCTGGTGGTCGTCCTCGCGCCGGAGGCCAGCGCCCAGTCTCCGCCGCCGGAGGTGCTCGACACCATCGTCGAGGACTTCCGCACCGCGGCCGACAACGCGCGCCCGGCGCTCCTCGCCATCGCGCGGGGGACGTTCGGGGTCCTTGCCGTAATCGAGATCGCGCTAAGCGGGCTCTACTGGACGCTCCGCGCTGAGGGGCCGTACAAGGTGCTCACCGGGCTCGTCGTCAAGCTGGGGTGGCTCGCGTTCGCCTTCGGGCTCATCGCGACGTTCGACGTCTGGTTCCCGCCGGTCATCAACGGGTTCCTCGCGGCGGGGCAGTCGGCGTCGCCAGGCACGTTCAGCCCGGGCGAGGTGCTCGGCCTGGGCGTCGAGATCTCGACCTCGATGGTGAACGCGATGTTCGAGGACCTCTCGATCCTCGACGTCGACGGCCCGACGCTCACGAACATCGTCCTGGTCGCGATCGCGGCGCTCGTGATGGAGATTCTTTTCGCCGTCATCGCGGGGATGGTCGTACTCGTACTCGTCGAGTCGTTCCTCGTCCTCGCGTGCGGGTCGCTGGTGCTCGGGTTCGCCGCGTTCCGGGGGACGGCCTCGCTCGCAGACCGGTTCGTGGCCTACGTGTTCTCGGTCGGGATCAAGCTGTTCGTGCTCTTCCTGCTGGTCTCGGTTGGGATGGACGTCGCCGACGCTTGGCTCCCCATCATCCAGTCGAACCCGGGGACGGTCGCGCCGATGCTGGCGGTCCTGGGCGGGGCGATCACGTTCGCCCTGCTCGTGATCGTGCTGCCGTCGAAGGCGGCCTCGTTCCTCACGCGCGACTTCCAGCCCGGCTTCGTCCGCGCGCTCCAAGCCGTGTAGCGCTTCGGTCTCCCGGACGGCCTGGGGTTCAGAGACCGCAGCGCCGGAATGGGTCATAGAGTACGTGGACACCGGCTGTCCGCACGGGGAAGTTGGCCCCATGCCCGACTCCCCCGACCTCTCGTTCCCCTTCGGTCCCCAGCCGACCGAGATCCTGGGCCGCCTGGCCCGAGTTCGGCGGCTCGCCCTCGGACTGGCTCCGGAGGACGTGGCCGAACGGTGCGGGCTCGAGTGGACGTACGTGCTGGAGCTCGAACGTGGGGTCGCGGACCCCGAGCTCGACATCTTCCTCCTGTGGGCGCGGGGGCTCGACCTCGACCCCGTCGAGCTGATGCGCCAGGCGAACGCGATCCTTCTGGAGGAGAACGCCTGGTACGCCGAGGCCGTCCGCCGAGGCGACATGTCCTGGTCGGAAGGGGAGGCCCCAGGGGACGGACCGGCTTCGAGGTAGCCCGCCCGTTACGCTGATCGGCGTAACGCTGATCTACGTAACGCGCGAACGGGCGGCCCTTCTGCCGTTGTGAGCCTCGGACGTGCGAAGCTGCGCTCAGGGGAGGGAACGCCTCCCTGACCGTCCGTGCCCTTCCCGAGCCTCCGCCGCCCCCCGTCCTCGAACGGGGCCGCCCCGCCGTCCGAGCGGACGAAGCCGAAGGGCTGGGACTACGGCGCGAAGGAGTCGCCCGAGGTGTTGCGCGGCCGGTACGAGTTCCACCGCGCGTTCTCCGACCTCGCGAAGGGGAAGCGGAACTGGCAGGTCGCCGCCTTCTTCGCTTTCGCCGTCCTCGCGCTCGCCGTCGCAGGGCTGGTGACGCTCGCGGCCCAAAGCCGGGTCGTCCCCTACGTCGTCGAGGTCGACCGGCTCGGCCGGGCCTCGGCCATCGCGCCCGCCGAGGCGGTCCCGGCCGTGGCCGACCGCGTCGTCATCGCGGCGCTCTCGGCGTTCGTCACGAACATCCGGACGGTCTATGCCGACCCCGTCGCGCAGCGCGACGCCGTCTACCGGGCCTACGCCTACGTCGGCGGCGACGCGCGGGCGTTCCTGGAGGGCTACTTCTCCGACCCACAGAACGACCCACGCCGCCTCGGCAAGGGCGCGCGGCGGAGCGTCGAGGTCGTCGCCGTGCTCCCCGTGCCGGGGACGGCGGCGGACGGCGCGCGGACGTACCGCGTGACGTGGAACGAGACCGAGTCGTCGCCCCAGCGCGGCGACACCGAGCGGGCGTGGGAGGGCTACCTCTCGGTCGTGGTCGCCCCGCCGACGACGACGGAGGGCGTCGAGCGGAACCCGCTCGGCGTGTTCGTGACCGACCTCTCGTGGAGCCCGCTCGCGGGCACCGGCGAGCCGGACGAGGCCGACGAGCCTGTGGACGACGCCCCTCCCGCCGAGAGCCGCCAGCCCGACGAGCCCACGCCGAGGGGCGTGCTCGCGCAGCCCCAGCCCGCCGATTCGACGCAGCCGTAGTCGTCTAGCGTCTAGACCCTAGCCCACCCGACCATGCGATTCATCCCATTCGCCCTCGCGCTCCTCCTCACCGCATCCGCCTCGGCCCAGTCCGCGCCCGACCCGCCAGAGGCCCAGACCATAGTGGACCTCGCCCGCGCCTCTGGCGAAGTCGAGGCGACCGAGCTCCCGGTCGGCCGCCCCGTGGGTGACGGGTTCGACGGCGGCGCCGTCGTCGTGACGGCGGGGGAGATGGAGGAGGCGCTCGGCGAGCTCGTCCGCGAATACCAGCGGACCGGACGCGCCCGCGTGCTCCGCCAGTCGGCCGTGTGGGTGTTCCCGTTCGGCCACACCCAGCCCGTGCTCGCGTGCGCCCCGCTCCGGGCGTCGGTCGTCGAGCTCGAAGAGGGCGAGACCGTGCTCGGGGTCGTCGCTGGCGACACCGAGCGGTTCGCGGTCGACCTCGCGGCCACGGGCCGCTCGGGGCGGACGCCGCTCGTGGTCGTGAAGCCCCTTCAATACGACGTGACGACGAACCTCGTGGTCTCGACCGACCGTCGGGTCTACCACGTCACGCTCGACTCGGCGCCACGCCCGAGCCGTGCGTCGGGTACCCGACGCGGCGGGGAGGACCTCAACCCCCAGACCCGCTACGCCCGCCACGTCCGGTTCTACTACCCCGACGACGCGCTGGCAGCCCTCGCGACCGAGGCCGCGACGGGCGCGGCGGCAATCCGACCGACGGTGGCCTCTGGCGACGACGAAGCGGTCTCGCTTGACGACCTCACGTTCGCCTACGAGTGGTCCGGTGACCCCGTGCTCCGCGAGCGCGTCGCGCGGGTCTTCGACGACGGCGCGCACACCTACGTCCAGCTCGCCCGCGGGCGGAGCGGGGAGGCCCCTGTGCTCTACGCCATCGGGCCGGACGGCTCGCGCGAGGTGCTCAACTACGCTTACCGCCCCGGCCGCGGCGGCGCCGGGACCTACGTGGCCGACCGCGTCCTCGACCGGGCCGACCTCGTGCTCGGGGCGACGGTGAAGAAGGGGCCATTCGGGCTCTTCGGCCGCCGCCAGATCGAGCGGGCCGTCCGCATCGCCCGCGTCTCTCGCTAACCGAAGCTCCCCGCCCCGATGGCCCACGACCCCTTCGACGACCTGGACGGCGCCTCTGACGAGCCGCCCCGCCACCCCGACCTCTCCGAGTTCGAGCTGAGCGCCGAGACGCCAGAGGCCGACGTGCCTCTGGCGAACGCCTCGCTCGCAGACGAGCCGTTCTCGTTCGACGACGAGCCCGCGGACGCCCCGCGCGGCGACCTCCTCGCGGGGACCGACGACGGCCGCTACGAGCCAGTCCGTGTCAACCGCCGCCTGGTGCTCGGCGGGCTCCTCATCGCGGGCGCCGCCGTACTCCTGGGCCTCCTGGTGTTCTCGGGCGACTCGGACTCCGCCGAGCGCGACGTCGCCGGCGTCGAGCGCCCCGAGGCGGCCCCGCCCGACTTCCTCGAACGAGGAGGAGACGACCTGTACGCCCTCGACGGCGACCCAACGGCCCCAGCCCCTGAGGTCTACGCGGCCGACCCCTACGCCGACCCGTACAGGCCGTCCTACGCCGCGCCCGCCTACACACCGGACTACAGGACGTCGTCGGTTGGCCCCACCGCGTCGCCGTCCTACAGCGCGTCTCCCCAGCCGGTGGCCGCTCGCGAGGAGCGCGTGACGCCGGAGGCCGACGCCTTCGCGCGGGCGCTGGCCTCGCCGGTCGTCGCGCGGACGGGCGCGCTCACGCTCGGTCCGGGCGCGGCACCCGTCGACGACCCGGACGCGGTCCGGCTCGACCCCGAGCTCCAGCGCGAGGTCGACGAGATCCGGCTCATCGCCCAGCAACTCGCGCCCGCCGCCAGCGGCCCGCCGGTCCCGAGCCAGCCGACGGCACAGGCCGTCGCCCTGCCGCCTCTCGCGGCTCCTGTGCCCCAGGGGCGTGGCGCGGTAAGCCCGGGTCCCGACACCCGCCGCGCGTTCGCGGAGCGCACCTCGGCGCTCGGGGAGGGCCGCTACGGCGTCCGCGTCCAGGTGCCCGAGACCCCGTTCGTGCTCCAGGCCGGGACCATCATCCCGGCCGCGCTCGTGACCGGGATCGACTCCGAGTTGCCCGGCGCCGTCGTCGGCCAGGTCACGCGCGACGTGTACGACAGCCGGAGCCAGTACCACGTCTTGGTCCCGAAGGGGAGCCGCCTCATCGGCGAGTACGACGACCAGATCGCGTACGGCCAGAACCGGGCGCTCGTAGCCTGGACGCGGATCGTCTTCCCCGACGGCCGCTCGGTCGCGCTCCCCGGCCTCGACGCGAAGGACCTCCGGGGCTACTCCGGGCTCCGCGGCCGCGTGGACCGCCACTTCGCGCAGACGTTCGGGTCGGCCGTGTTGCTGGCGACGGTCGGGGCGGGCGCCCAGCTCGCGCTGCCCGACGGCGGCGGTGAGGACTTCGCGCAGAGCCCGCAGGAGGTGATCGCGGGCCAGATCGCCCTCGAGCTCTCGCGCGTGGCCTCGAAGATCGTCGAGCGCGGCCTCGACGTGCAGCCGACGCTCCGGATCTCGCCGGGCCACCGGTTCACGGTCTTCCTCGCGCGCGACCTCGCGTTTGCGGCGCCGTACCGGACGGCACCGGCCGAGCCCCGGTTCACGCGTCCCCCCACGCCGCGCGCGCCGCACGGAGGGGCGGGTCGGTAGCGTGACCGACTCCGCCAGCCTGCCCGGATCGCGCTCGGGCGCCGCGCTCCTGGCGCTCCTCACGGTCCCCGTCGGCGTCGGGGGCGTCGTCGGGACGCACGCGCTCGCGTGGTACGCCGAGTTCCACCCGGCGCTCGGCGATCCGATCTGGAGCGCCGACCCGCCCGCGTACGCTTTGCTACTCGCCGTGGCGGCGGGCGCGCTCGGGGGGATCGGCCACACGCTCCTGGTGGACCGCAACCGGGGCGGCTGGGCGCTCGTGCTTCTGCTCGTCGTGATGGCGCCCACGCTCATCGGGCCGATCTACGAGCCGTCGGACGGGGCGCGGTGGGTCGCCCAGGCGATCCGAACCCAGGGCGTGACATCGACGCCCGTCCAGGTCGCGGGGTGGTCGTTCGGGGCGGCGTGGCTCCTCGCCACGGTCGCGATGGTCGTCCTCACCAAGCCCGAGCCGCGCGCGCCGTCGGGCAGCCACGGCTCGGCGGCGTGGGGTGACGGGGCCAAGTTGGCCGAGGCGAAGAGAGGCGCGCTCGTCGGCAGGGGAGAGGCGAAGAGGCGCAGGAAGCCTGGGCCGCTCCTCCGCTACGACGGGCCGGGCCACCTCCTCACCGTTGCCCCGACGCGGGCGGGCAAGGGCGTCGGCGCCGTCGTCCCGAACCTCCTGAACCACGGCGGCTCGGTCGTCGTGACGGACCCGAAGGGCGAGAACTTCGCGCTCACGGCGGCCCACCGGCGCCAGAGGCTTGGGCACCGCGTCGTCGCGCTCGACCCGTTCGGGCTGGCGGGCCGCCTCGGGCTCCCCGAGGCCGAACGTGAGGGGGCGCGTGCCGCGCTCAACCCGCTCGACCTCATCGACTCCGCGAGCCCGGACGCGGCCGACGACGCGGCCATGGTCGCCGACATGCTCGTCGTCCCACAGAAGGGCGGGGCGGAGGGCTCGTTCTGGGACGACGAGGCGAAGGCGCTCCTGGCGGGCCTCGTGCTCTACGTCGCCCTCACGCGCGTCGGCGCCGAGCGGTCGCTCCCCCACGTCCGCGAACTGCTCACGCTCGCGCCCGACGCCTTCGACGACCTCTTGGTCACGATGGGCGGGCACCCGAACGCGACCGTCCAGCGGACCTCGAACCGGCTCCGCCAGAAGGCCGACCGCGAACGGTCCGGCGTCGTCTCGTCGGCCCAGAGCCACACGCACTTTCTCGACTCGCCCCGGATGGCGCGGGTGCTCGGCGAGAGCACGTTCAGTCCAGCCGATCTCGCCAGAGGCCGCTTGTCGGTCTACCTCGTGCTCCCGCCCGACCGGCTCGACACGTTCTCGCGCTGGCTCCGCTTGGTCGTCGCGACCTCGCTCGTGGCCGTGACGCGGGCGCGGCCTGATACCGTCGGCGGGGGCACCCAGGGCGCCCGAGTGCTCTTCCTCCTGGACGAGTTTGCGCAGCTCGGCCCGATGGCGCCCGTCCGCCGAGCCGTCTCGCTCATGGCGGGGTACGGCGTCCAGGTGTGGACCTTCCTTCAGGACCTCGGCCAGCTCAAGCAGACCTACCCGAAGGACTGGGAGACGTTCGTGGCGAACACCGACGTGGTCCAGGCCTTCGGGACGACCGACCAGTTCACGGCCGAGTACCTCTCGAAGATGGCGGGCACGCGAACCGTGTTCTCGCACGGCGCGACGACGGGGAAGAGCCGGAGCCGGGGGAAGAGCCGGTCGTCGGGGCGGAGCGAGGGGGCGTCGATGAGCGAGCACGGTCGTCCGCTCGTGATGCCGGACGAGCTCCGGCTGATGGACGAGGCCGAGCAGCTCCTTCTGGTCCGGGGCCACCGGCCCGTCCGGTGCCGGAAGCTCCGGTTCTACGAGGACACGGAGTTCGACGGGCTCACTTGATCGTTGGACGCGCGATAACGGCGCGTACCGGAACTATGCGAGCCGAGGCGGCTCAGCCTCCTGAGCCTGCCGAATCGTAGTCTCACTCGTCAACACGTGAGGTAGACCCCGCACCCGGCCGAGCCCCCGCCGATCGTACCTGTGGGACCGTCGCAGCTTCGGCCCCGCTCTGTCTCAGACCTTCCCGTCCCCGGCGAAGGCCTCTTTCAGGAGGTCGCGGAGGGACCGCGGCGGCCGGCCCGCCAGCCGCTCGACGTCGCCCGTGACCACGTCGAAGGCGCCCTCGGCGAAGTGCCGCTGGATCGAGAGGACCGCTCCGACCACGCCTCCGGGGAGCCCCGCGCCCTCGAGGCTGCTCCGGAGGACGTCCTCGGGGAACACGGCGAACGCGAACGGCCGGCCCGACGCCTCGGCCACGGAGGCCGCCCGCTCGGCGCCCGAGAGCCGCTCCGGCCCGGTCGCGTGGTAGACCGCGCCGTCGTGGCCGTCCGACGTGAGGAGCCCGGCGACGGCCGCCGCCACGTCCTCGCGCGAGACGAACGCGACCCGGTTCTCGGCGAGCCCCGGCAGCGCCCCGCCGCCCAGCGACATCAGGGCCTCCTGGACGAACGACTCGGCGTAGTAGTTCATCCGGACGACGGTCCAGCGCGGGGCCGTCCGCATGAGGTGCTGCTCGGCGGCGTAGTACGAGGCGAAGATGTCGGGCTCCCTGACCGCCTTCGTCCCGGCCGACGACACGAACACGACGAGGCCGACGCCCGCCTCGACGGCGGCGTCGATGGCCCCCACGGCCTGCCGCGCGCGGACCCCGGGCTCCATCGCGGCCGAGGGGACGAGGACGAGCCGGTCGAGCCCGGCGTACGCCTCGGCGAGCGTCTCCGGCCGGTCGTAGTCGCCGAGCCGGCCCTCGGCCGGCACCGGGACGCTCTCGGGTGTGCGCGTGACGCCGACGACGGCGTGCCCGCCGAGGTCGACGAGGTCCTGGAGGATGGACGAGCCGAGGTGGCCGCTCGCCCCGCTGACGCCGATGGTCATGGAACCGATGGTCATGGAAGAGGGGGAATGAGGGAGAGACCTGGGAGCCAGACGAGGAGGTCAGGCCGTGGTCTCGGCCGTCGACCGGCGAGCGGCGCGGAGCGCGGAGGCCCACCACACGAGCTCGTCGAGCATCTGCTGGGCGTTCGTCGCGAGGTAGTCGAGGTCGCCGAGCGCCTTCTGGCCCTGGTGGACGGCCATGAAGTCGGCGCCCTGGAGGTGGACGCCGGTCCGCGTCGGGGCCATCTGGAGCTCGACGGCGATGGTCCGGAGGTGCTCCACGGCCCGGGCCGCGCCCACCGAGCCGTAGCCGAAGACCGCCGCCGGCTTCCGGTTCCACTCGTTGTAGGCCTGGTCGAGCGCGTTCTTGAGCGCGCCGGGGACGCTCCGGTTGTACTCCGCCGTAACGAACACGTAGCCGTCGAACTCGGCGACGGTCTGCTGCCAGCGGACCGCGTGGGGGTCCTCGGAGGGGACCCAGAGGTTCGAGGCGGCCTCGTTGAAGAACGGGAGGTCGAAGTCGCGGAGGTCGACGAGCTCGACGTCGAGGTCGTCGCGGGCGGCGGCGAGGTCGACGAGCCAGCGGGCCGGTGTGTCGCCGAAGCGGGCGTCGCGGGTGCTGCCGAGGACGACGGCGATGCGGACGGGGGACGGGGAGTCCATGGGGCAGAGGGGAGTTCTGATGAGTGCCTGAGTTACCGTAGGTAACCGGCCCCGAACCTAGTCCCCCGCTGCTCCGAACGGAAGTACGCACGCCGACGTGCCCCAGTACCCTCCGGGTAACCGTGGGCGCGCGGTCACCGAGGCGTCGTCCACCGAGGCGGGAGGGGGCAGACGTCCGCCGGCTGGCGAACCGTGGGGCCGGCGGCGTGGGCGCGAGGACGGGGGCGACGGCACCGGGCGGAGAGCGACCCGACGTAGCTCGGCCGTGCGGGACGCATCGGGCCCGTCAACCCTGGAGGTACCCCCCGTCGACGGGGAGGCTAGCGCCGGTGACGAACGAGGCCCGCTCAGAGAGGAGGAAGGCGACGGCCTCGGCGATTTCCTCGGTCCGTCCCATCCGGCCCATCGGAATGCTCGCCGCCCACGTCGCGCGCGCCTCCTCGGGGAACGACGCCATGGCCGGCGTGAAGACGGTCCCGGGCTGCACGGCGTTGACGCGGACCCCGTCCCCGACGTAGTCGAGGGCCGCCGACTTCGTCAGGCCCTCTACGCCGTGCTTGCTCGCGATGTAGCCCGGGAGCCGGGACGTCGCCTTAACGCCGGTCCCCGACGACACGTTGACGATCGCGCCGCCCCCGTGCGCGGACATGTAGCCGAGCTCGGCGCGGAGGCAGAGGAACACGCCGTGAAACGAGATCGACGTCACGCGCTCCCACGTCTCGTCGTCGAGCTCGTGGAGGCGCTGGGGCTGGTGCGCGATGCCGGCGTTGTTGACGGCGAGGTCGAGGCCGCCGTAGGCGTCGAGGGTCGCCTGGAGGAGCGCGTCCACGTCGTCGCGGTCCGAGACGTCGCACCGGACGAAGGTGGCCGTCCCGCCCGCGTCCTCGATGAGGGCGACCGTCTCGTCGCCCCCCTCCTGGTTGATGTCGGAGACGACGACGGAGGCCCCGTTGGAGGCGATCCGGAGGGCGCACGCGCGCCCGATCCCACTCGCGGCGCCGGTGACAATGGCGGTTTTATCGGCGAAGAGCATAGGGGGAGGGTGTGTGAGGGTGTAGAAAGCGGCCTCAAGACCCAACCCCCGGCGGGTCGAGGGGTGGCGGGCCGGTCGAGGGTGGGCGGCGAGGCCGCTGGTTGCGAGGGCGTAGTTGTTAGGGTGGCGCGGCGGGGGCGGCTCAGCGGACCATCACGAAGCCGCCGTCGACGCTCAAGACCTGACCCGTGATGAACTTGGAGTCGTCGCTCGCCAGGAAGACGTTCGCGTTCGCGGCATCCTGCGTCTCCCCGAGCCACCCGCCGAGCGGGACCATCATCTTGAACCACTCCTTGATCCCCTCCATTTCCTCCGGCCCCGCCTGGTCGAAGGCGAGCTGGGCCATCGGCGTCATGACGAACGGGGCGACGGCGTTCGAGCGGATGGCGTGCCGCCCCCAGTCGCGCGCGATGTTCCGCGTCCAGGCGAGCACCGCCCCCTTTGCCGCCCCGTAGATCGGGTTGCCGGGGTACCCGCTGATCCCGGCGAGCGACGTGTAGTTCACGATCGACCCGCCGGCCCCTTTCATGTGGGGGAAGACGGCCGCGTTAAGGAACAGGGTCCCCTTCACGTGGACGTCCATGATGAAGTCGATCTCGTCTTCGGTCACGTCCTCGGCCGCCACGTTCTTCTCGTTCGCCGCCATGTGGACCAGCACGTCGAGGCCGCCGAGGCGGCCGGCGGCCTCGTCGACCACTCGGACGACCTCAGCCTGGTCCGAGATGTCGCAGTGGAGGTAGGACACCGCTCCGGGCCCGAGGTCGTCGGCCGCGGCGGCGTTGGCGGCGCCCGCCTCGTCCTGGACGTCGAGCGACACGATGGCGGCGCCCTCGCGGGCGAACGTCTCGAGCGTAGTCGCACCGATCCCGCTGGCCGTGCCGGTGAGGATGACGCGCTTTCCGTGGAGTTGCATGGGGCTGGGGGTTGGAGATGCCGTGTAATCTACAGGTGTAGAACATTGTTCCGGAAGGGCTCCCAGCGCCCGGCTCCGGACCGAGACTCGCCGCCTCGCGTATCTGCCCCATGGGAGACCAACGACCGGCGGAGTCACAGACGATGAGTCCGAGCAGGCCTACGGCCAGCGAGCCCTCGACCGACCGCCGGGCGGAGCGAACCCGCGCGGCACTCCGCGACGCCCTCCTAGCACGGCTCGGCAGCCAGGACCTCGACGGGCTCACCGTCGCCGGGCTCTGCCGTGCCGCCGGGGTCCACCGGACCACGTTCTACGGTCACTACGACACGACCGAGTCGTTCGCCGTCGGTGTCCTGGCAGACCTCGTGGACGAGGCGGCCTCCGTGACGGGCCTCGACGACGGATCTGTCGGGGAGATCGCGGAGTCGTATTACGCGACGCTCGGGGGGATGCTCGACCTGCTCGACCGCCGACGAGGGGTCTACCGGGCCCTCTTCCGCTCCAGTATGGGGTCCGCCTTCCGAGAGGCCCTGCGGACGGTGCTCCGCCGCCACCTCGCCCTCGCGCTGGCCGTCCTCGGTGGCCACGGGTTGGGACCACCAGGGCAGCGCGACCTCGTCGCGGCGTTCCTCTCCGGGGCTCTCGCCAGTGCCCTCGAGGCGTTCGTAGAGGGCCCCCCCAAGGAGATCGATGGGGAGGTCCGGGCGATGTTCGATCTGTTTCCGCCCTGGTGGCCGCGTCTGTCGACGCGGGATTCCCCGCCGGAGCGGTGAGCGCCAGAGCGCGCTGTGGGATCGGGGGACGGCGGCCATGGCGGCGAGCGTCGCGGCCGTAGCCGAGTTCACGAACCCGAGCCCGTGGTGCTCGCCCACGCCGACGACGTCGAGACCGGCCGCGTCCGCTTGACGGGCGAGGCTGAGCATCTGGCGCATCCGGTCCTCGCCGGAGGCCGTCCGGCCGGTGTGGGGTCGGCGACGAGGTCGCCGAACGTGTAGACGCCGATCTCCATGGACGCGATAGGAGAGCGGTGGTTACCATCGGTAACCGGACCCAAGAAGCTACCGGCCCCCGCCGCTCGCGGGGAGTACGCACCCCCACGTCACCCGGCATCCCCGAGGGAACCATGACCACCCGGACGACCTCCCCGCCGCCCGACGCCGGCGTCCCCGACTGCCGGGGCCGCGAGATCCTCGACCGCGTCGGCGACAAGTGGTCGGTGTACGTGGTCCACACGCTGGGCGAGGCGGGCACGCTCCGGTTCAGCGCGCTCAAGCGGCGGATCGAGGGGATCAGCCAGCGGATGCTGACGGTCACGCTCCGGAGCCTCGAGCGCGACGGGCTCGTCGAGCGGACGGTGTACCCGGTGGTCCCGCCCCGCGTCGAGTACACGCTGACCGAGCTGGGCGCGACGCTCCGGAGCGTGGTCGGCCAGCTCGTGGCGTGGTCGGTGGCCCACCTCCCCGAGATCGACGCGGCCCGCGACCGCTACGACGCCCGCGACGACGGGGGGTGACCGCCCGGCCCTTCGCCCCGACCGGCCCTCTCCACCCCAATTGGACTCTCCCATGCAGATCGCCGTCTTCGGCTCGACCGGCGAGGCCGGCCGTCTCACCGTCCGCGAGGCCCTCGCGCGCGGCCACGACGTCGTCGCCTACGCCCGCTCCCCCCGCAAGCTCGACGCTCTCGCCCACGACCGGCTCCGCGTCGTCGAGGGCGAGCTCTCAGACCGCGCCGCCATCGGAAGGGCCGTGGACGGCGCCGACGCCGTGGTCAGCCTGCTCGGGCCGACCGGGCGCGGGAGCGGGGGCCACCCGATCACGGCCGGCACGCTCCACGTCGTCGACGCCATGCGTGAGCACGGGGTCCACCGGCTCGTGGCGACGGCGACGCCGAGCTACCGGGTGGCCCAGGACGGGGAGGCCCTCCCGTTCCGGCTCGCCGTGGCGGTCGTCAAGCGGCTGATCCCCGACGCCTACGCCGACATCGTGGGGACCGGGGCGGCCGTGGCCGAGAGCGGGCTCGACTGGACGCTCGCCCGCCTCCCGATGCTCACGAGCAAGCCGCCGAGGCGGCCCCTGCACGTCGGGCACGTCGGCGATCCGGACGTCCGTCTGTTCTGGCTGTCGCGGTCGTCGCTCGCGTCGTTCCTCGTCTCGGCCGTCGAGGACGGGGGGTACGTCAGCGAGGCCCCCGTGCTCAGCACGTAGGGACGAACCGGCCGGCAGCGGCTTGATCGAGGAATCCACCGGCTCGACAGTCAGGAGCCGCCATAGACTCAAGGCATGGCCCCAGGACAACGGCCCCGAACGACCTGCTCCGAGAAGCAGCGTCAAGGCCCCCTGGGGGCGACGGTAGACGGAAGGTCGAGCTGCTCAATCGGTCGGTCAGGGTTCTCCTCTGGAACCAGAGAGGTACCGCTACGGACTACCTCGAGCTCGTGGCACGGTGTGAAATGGTAAACGGCCAGGTCCCGTGGGCGAACTTCGAGAGGCGCCGACTACAGCCACGAAGGCTCGACACCCTCTCCTGGACCTCCTGAATCACCGGCTCGTCCATCAGGTTGAGGGCTGCGTCGGGGGCCGGCGCAAACCGACGGTCGTGATCAGGATGCGCATGGCGGGTGACCCCGGGACGGGCACTATTCGTAGCGGAGGGCGTCGATGGGGTCGAGGCGAGCGGCCTTGCGGGCGGGGTAGAACCCGAAGAACACACCGATGGCGGCAGAGAACCCGACGGCCAGCAGCACCACGTCCAGCCCGACGGCGACCTCGAGCGGGGCCACGGCGCTGGCGATGGCCGCGAACGCGAACGCGAGTCCGGTCCCGAGGAGCCCGCCGAACAGGCACAGCAAAACAGCCTCGATCAGGAACTGCGTGAGCACGTCGCCGCCGCGCGCGCCGACCGCCAGCCGGATGCCGATCTCGCGCGTCCGCTCGGTCACGCTCACGAGCATGATGTTCATGATGCCGATGCCGCCCACGACGAGCGACACACCGGCAATCGCGCCGAGCAGCGCCGTGAGCGCGCCCAGGACCGTGTCGAACGTCTCCTGGATGGCCGCCTGCGACTGGACCTGGACCACCTGCTCTTCGGGGTCGCGGACGCCGTTGAGCGAGCGGAAGATGGCCTCGACCTCGGCCTCGGCCGCGACCGTGCGGTCGCCGTCGGCCACGCTGGCCCAGACCACGTCCACGTTGTCCGACCCGCGCAGCCGGCTCTGCACCGTCGTCACCGGCGCCAGGACCACGTTGTCCTCGTCGTCGCCGCCGAGCCCGCCGCCCCTCGCCTCCAGCAGGCCGACGACGCGGAACGGCACGTTGCGGACGCGGATCTGCGCGCCGACGGGGCTCTGGCCGGGGAACAGCTCGTCGGCCACGGTCTGTCCGATGACCGCCACCTTGGCGCGGCCCTCGACCTCGGCCTGGGTGAACATCGTCCCCTCGGCGACGGCCCAGTTGCGGACGGCGAGGTACTCGGGCGTCACGCCCTCCACCTGCGAGGCCCAGTTGCCGATGCCGCCGATGATCTGGCCAGCCGAGTAGGCCGCCGGTGAGAGGTCGCCGAGCTCGGCGCTCTGGGCGCGGAGCGCGTCCACGTCGGCGAGCGTGATCTCGTTCTGGTTGCCCGCCTGGCCGCGCACGCCGCCCGCGTCGCTCTGCTCGGGCGTGATGATGAGGAGGTTAGCGCCGAGCCCGCCGATCTCGCCCGAGATGTACGTCTGCGCGCTCTGGCCCAGGCTCACGAGGATCGCCACGGCGCCGACGCCGATGATGATGCCGAGCATGGTCAGCAGGCTCCGCATCCGGTTTTTCAGGATGCTGTCGAGCGCGGCCCGGAACAGCTTTCTCCACTTCATGGTGTCGGGGCGTCGTCGGGCAGGGGGATGAGCGGCGTGTCGGTCTCCAGGTCCCGCCGCGCGTCGCGACGGTCGACGATGGCCTCGTCCCGGATGAGGCGGCCGTCGCGGAGCTCGATCACCCGCTTGCAGTACTCGGCCACCTCGGGCTCGTGCGTCACGATGAGGATCGTGATGCCGGCGTCGTTGAGCTCCTGGAAGAGGGCCAGCACCTCGATGGTGGTCCGCGTGTCGAGGTTGCCCGTCGGCTCGTCGGCCAGCAGGACGGCCGGCTCGTTGACGAGGGCCCGCGCGATCGCGACGCGCTGCTGCTGGCCGCCCGAGAGCTCGCTCGGGACGTGGTCCAGCCGGTGCTCCAGCCCGACGCGCGTGAGCGCCTCGACGGCCCGCTCGCGCGGGTTCTTGATCCGGCCCGTCCGGTCGTAGAGGAGCGGGAGCAGCACGTTGTCGACGGCCGTCGTCCGCGCGAGCAGGTTGAACCCCTGGAAGATGAAGCCCAGCTTCTGGTTTCGGAGGTCGGCCCGCTGGTTCCGCGAGAGCGTCGCCACCTCGACGCCGTCGAGACGGTACGACCCGGCCGTCGGCGTGTCGAGGCAGCCGAGCAGGTTCATGAGCGTGCTCTTGCCGCTCCCCGAGACGCCCATGACGGCGACGAACTCGCCACGCCGGACGGTTAGGTCGAGCGGGCGGAGCGCGTGCACGGGCTCGGCGCCGGGGTACGTCTTGGCGAGCCCGTCGGTCTGGATGACGGGCGTGCCGCTGGCGGGCGTCGTCATCAGTCGAAGGGGTTGTCGCTCACGTCCATGCGCGTCACGACCTCGAGGCCCCGTTTGAGCACGTCCTCGGACGACTCGGTCGGGGCGACGGCCGTCGTCGTGCCGTCGGTGGCGAGGACGCGGACGAGGAGCGGACGGAGGAGGGAGCCGGCGGGGTCGCCCGTCGGCGTCCAGATCTCGGCGAGGTCCGCCGAGAACGCGGGGGCGTCGTCGCGGGTGGCCGTGGTCGAGTCGCGCTGGGCCTCCCGCGCGGCCGAGCGGACCGCCTCGGGCGGCTCGAAGCGGAGCGCGGCGGCGGGCACGAGGAGCGCGTCCTCGACGCCGCCGACGACGAACTCGACCGTCGCCGTCATGCCAGGCATGAGTTGGCCGCTCACGTTGTCGGCCGCCACGACGACCGTGTAGAGCACGACGTTCTGGACCGTCTCCGGCCGCAGCCGCACCTCCTCCGCGACCCCCCGGAACGTCTCGTCGGGGAAGGCGGCGACCGTGAACTCGACCGACTGGCCGGCCTCGACGAGCCCGACGTCGCTCTCGTCGACCTGGACCAGGATCTCCATCTCGCCCAGGTCCTCGGCGATCACGAACAGCTCGGGCGTCGAGAACGAGGCGGCGACCGTCTGGCCCTCCTCGACCGAGCGCTGGACGACGACGCCCGCGATGGGCGCGCGGATCTCGGCGTTCCGGCGGTTCTTGAGCGCTTGCCGGAGGGCTTCCTGCGACGAGACGACCGATCCCTGGGCCTGCCGGACCCCGGCCTGGGCCGACGCCACGCCGGCTTGGGCCGACGCTACGGCTCCCTGAGACGCGCGGACGCCGGCCTCGGCCGTCTCGACGGCCGTCTGGATGGGGACGAACTCGCGAGACGAGAGGTAGCCCTGCTCCGCCAGCGGCGCGCTGCGCGCGAGCGCGGCGGCGGCCTCGGTCCGTTGGGCGCGGCTCTGGGCGAGTTGGGCCTCGGCCTGCGCCAGCCCGGCCCGCGCCTGGCCGACCGCGCTCTCCGCCTGGCGCACGCCTGCCTGCGCCCGCTCGACGCCCGCACGAGCGTCGCGGACGGCGGCGTCCAGCAGCTCGGGATCGACGAGCGCCAGGATCTGGCCCTGCTCCACGCGGTCGTTGAAGTCGACGAACACGCGCTCGACCTCGCCCGAGACCTGGGTCCCGACGGTCACCGTCCCGACGGCGTCGAGCGTGCCGGTCGCCGAGACCGTCGAGCGGAGGTCGCCCACGCGGACGGCCGTCGCCTCGTAGGGCGGGGCGTCGGCGTCCGAGCCGTCGCCCACGCACCCGCGGAACACGAGCACGAAGACGACGAGCGCGCCGAGGGCGAGGAGGGCGTTTCGGAGCGTGAGGAATCGTTTCATGAGTCAAGGCCGACGAGGGCGTCGGCCAGGAGGCCGGTCTGGTAGGCGACCGCGATGCGGCCGAGGAGGAGGTCGTAGCGGGCCGAGGCGACGTCGGTCTCGGCCTGGACGAGCGTGCGGCGGGCGTCGAGCACGTCGAGGAAGATGCCCGCCCCGACGCCGTAGCGGGCCTCGGCGGCGGCCCGCGCCTCGCGCGCGGCGGCGACGGCCCGTTGCGCCGCCACGAGGCGCGCCTGGGCGGCCTCGACGTCGAGCACCGCCGTCTCGACGTCCGCCGCCACGCGGAGCCGCTGGAGGTCGAGCGCGGCGTCGGCGTCGGCGACGAACACCTCCGCCCGCTCGACGGCCCGTCGCGTCCGGCCCTGGTCGAGGATGGGGATGGAGAGAGTGAGCCCGACGCTGCTCGACGGGTTCACGTCGAACACCTGTCCGAACGCGCCCCGGTTGTCGTCGAGCGAGTTGTAGCTGGTCCCGAGGCTTCCGCCCAGCGAGAGGTTTGGGGACCGCCCCGCACGCGCGGCGCGGACGTCGAACCGGGCCGCCTCGATGCGGGCGGACTGGGCGTCGAGGTCGTCGCGCTCCTCGAAGGCGAGGGCGACGAGCGCGTCCACGTCGAGGTCCCGAGCGGGGAGGTCGAGGACCGCGTCGGCGACGGGGGCGAGGTCGAGGGCGGTGCCGCGCGGGAGCCGGAGGTCCTGCCGGAGGTTGAGCCGGGCAACGGCCTCGTTGCGGCGGGCCGTCGCGAGCCGCTGCTCGCCCTGCGCGATCGCGGCCTCCTGCTGGAGCACGTCGCCGAGGTTCCGGTTGCCCGCGTCGTACTCGGCGCGGACGCGGTCGAGGAGCGCCCGGTCGGCGGCGAGGTTCGTGTCCTCGACGGCCACGAGCGCCGCACCGCGCAGCACGTCGAGGTAGTCGGCGGCCGTCTCGCGGACCACGTCTTCGACCGCCCGGTCGCGGTCGAGGCGCGCGGCGTCGAGGGCCTGGGACGCCGCGCGGCGTCGGGCGCGGCGGGCGCCGCCGTCGAAGAGGGGCAGGTTGAGCGAGGCGCCGACCGAAGCGCCGAGGCTGGCCTCGCTCCCCACGCCGAGCTCGGGCCCACCGCCGCCGAGCGAGTCGGGCAGGCCGAAGAAGTCGGTCTCGTAGCCCCGCGAGAGCCGGACCGTCGGCCCGCCGGAGACGGACAGCTCGGGGTCGCCGGCGGCCTCGGCCTCGCGGAGGTCGAGCGCCTGGAGGTCGACGGTGTAGCCCGCCCGCTGGAGGTCGAGGCTCCGGACGACCGCCAGCGCGACGGCCTCGTCCAGGCTCAGCTCGATGGGCGTCTCCGGCGTGGTGGGGGGCTCCTGCGCCATCGCCGGGCCGCTGGCGGCGGCGATGAGGAGGGGGAGGACACGGAGGAGAAAGCGCACGACGAGGATGCCTGTAAGGGTTCGAGACTACGGGCGGTGGGGCGCCCCGGGTGTCACACGATCCACCTGCGCGGCGTGGTGGATCTCACCCTTCTGCGTTCTCAGCCTCTGTCTGGGAATGCCCCGCAGGAGCTCGTTAGCAACTCGGTCGGGCAGGGTCGGCGCGGTGTGGGATTTCCTGGACTGGGCGCAGCAGGAACCGTCCCCCTACGGGACCGTCGCCGTCCTCCCGAGGCCCAGGAACGCGAACGCGGCCACCGAGAGCGGCGCGTAGAACAGGACGAGCCGCCACGCCGCCGTCGCGAGCCCAAGCGTATCCGCCGGGACGAACGGGGCGTAGAGCGCGGCGAAGGCGGCCTCGGCGCCCCCCGCCGCGCCCGGGGTCGGGACGACGGCCATGAGCGTGAATGTGGCCCACTGGAGCGCCCATGACAAGACAGGCCGGACGGGTACTCCGAGGAATGCGAGAAGGGCCGCGGCGACGGAGTACCGGGCCGTCCACTGAACGGCCGCGAGGGCGAACCCCGCGGCGAATCGGAGCCGCCCGCGGCGGGCCACGAGCGCCGCGACGCGCCGAGCGTCCGCGAGAGGTCGCCGGAGTCTACCGCGAATCCGGGCCGCGAGCCGCCGAGTCCCCTGCCCCAGCCATCCCCGAGCGCCTGCCACGATCAGCGCGACGGCTCCGACCGCAGCGGCCCCAGCGACCAGCACGACCGGCACGAGCCCGACCCCGGCCCCTGCCAGCGCCGCGCGGAGCGCCGGGACCTCGGCCGCTACGGTGAACGTGAGGGCGAGCGGGAGCGCGACGGCCATGAACGCCGCGTTCTCCACCGCCTCGACCGCGAGGAGCGTCCCCGCTGCCCCGGCCGGAAGTCCCTGCCGGGTGAGGAGCGCCCACTTTAGGACGCCCCCGCCGGACCCCGTCGGCGTCACGACCGACCCGACCATCCCTCCCACGACGGCCCGGAGCCCGCTGAGGAACCGGACCGGGTGGCCCACGAACGACGCCCAGAGTTGGACCCGGAGCGCGCCCGTGACCCACGGGACGAGGGCGAGCCCCCCGGCGAGGGCGAGGGGGCCGAGAGGGAGCTCGGCCGTCGCGTCGAGCACGTGGCGGTCCGTCGTCAGAAGCGCCAGGACGACGTTCCCCACCACCCCGAGGGGGACGAGAATGGCCGCGGCCCGGCCGATGCGGTCCAGGCGGAGCGATGGCGTCATCTGAGACGGGGGGCGGCGGGCACGACGGACGGACCGGATGTCGCCCGATGGGAACGCCGGCCGCCCGGGCGAGACTCGGACGGGCGGCGAGGCCGAAGGGGCCGCCCAGCCCGGGCATATAGGCCGAGGAGCTGGCCGAACGTGGCGTCCCAAGAGAATCGGGCCTCGACGTGCTCGCGGGCGCGACGCCCCATCTCCGCCCGGTCGCCAGCCACGACACTCTCGACGTTCGCCGCCATCGCGGCTACGTCACCGGCTGGCCCGAGCCGACCGAGCCCTGGCGGCACTCGGTCGAGCATGGCCCCAGACGCCACGCCGACGACCGGGAGCCCGGAGGCCTGCGCCTCGACCACCGAGATCCCGAACGTCTCGTACGGCATGGCCGAGACGTACACGTCGGCCGACGCGAGGAGCCGAGCGTAGGCGTCGCGGTCGGGCTCGAACCCGAGGACGTGGACGCGCTCGTCAGCGGCGGCCTCGATGGCGGCCCTGTGCGGACCCTCGCCGACGAGGGCGAGCCGGGCCCCGAGCGCCTTCGGGATGCGCTGGAACGCCTCGACCACCTCCATCGGTCTCTTTTCGGCGTCCAGCCGCCCGGCGTAGACGAGAAGTGGGGACCCGTCCCGGACACCGAGACGGGCTCGGAGCGCGTCGTCGCGGCGGCGTGGGTGGAACCGGTCCAGGTCGACCCCGAGCGGGAGCAGGTTGCTCTCGACGCCGAGCCCCGCCAGCTTCGCCTGGTACGACGGCGACAGCGTGTAGACGGCGTCGAACCGGGGGTAGAGCCGGGCGACGTACCGGTACGCCACCGCCTCCGCCCACCGCCCGGCCCAGTCGCCGAGCACGCCCCCCACGAGCGGCGCCGCGTAGGCCGCTGGGAAGTCGGTCCGGTACCCCCCGACGACGACGCACGACGGGTCCGCCTCACGCCGGTGGCGGAGGGCGGCCCAGGGGAGGTTGTAGGCGCACTGGCACTCGATGACGTCCGGGCGCTCGGCCGCGAGGAGCCGCCGGACGTGGCCGTTCCGGAGCATGAGCCGGTAGGCCGGCGAACCGGGGACGGGGGGCGACTTCACGTAGTGCGTCACGTGCCTCCCGTCCCGCTCGGTGGCGTCCTCCGGCCCCGGCACGATGAGGACGTGCCGGGCGTCCGTGTGGGCATCGAGCCACGCCCGCTTGGCGTGGAGGTACGTCCGGATGCCGCCGCCCGTGGCGGCGTAGGACTGGGTGAGGTCGCAGACCGTCGGGAGACGGCTCGTCATGGGACCGGGGTCTCGAGAGAGTGGGTGGCGTCGTCGTGAGCGAAGGACCGGGCATATCGGAGGGCTCGGCCGGCCTCGGTAGCGCCAAACGTCTCGACGGGAGCTAGCACGAGCGTGCTCAACCACGACGCCGCCCAGGCGCGCCACGCCCCGGCTCCGACGACCGCCGCTCGGACGACGGCGCTCGGCACGGCCAGCGGGCGCTGCTCGATGTCGTCGGGGACAGGCCCCTCCGCCTCGGTCACGTCGAGAAGGATGGAAACCCGCCCTTGCGTCCTGCCCACCCCATCGAGGAGCCGCCAGAGCTTACGGACGTCGGCCACTCCCGCAGGACCGACGAGGGCCACGGGGTAGACGAACAGGTAGTCGGTCGGACGTTCTCGAACCATCGTCGGAGTATCGATCGGAGCAGCGGGACGCGGGGGGGCCTACGCCGAGGTCAGGGCGGCGGGCCGAGCGGGACGCCGTCAAAAGCCAGCGCCGTCAGGGCGTCGGCGAGCTCGGAGGGCACGAGGCCCCACGCGCAGGCCGCGTCGTCCGTCGTGAGGCTGAGCGCGGTCAGCGCCCCGAGCAGGGTCACGAGCAGGTGGTAGGCCGCCAGCCGCGTCGGAATCGCACCGGTCCCGCCGGCCGCCTCGAGCGCCGGCGCGACGACGTCGATGAGGTCGCCCACGAGCCGGTCGATGCGGCCGGCCGTCGGGCCCGCATCGGGGTCGAAGTAGAGGTGGGGGAGCTCCAGCGCGTGGAACCGGAGGAGCTCCGGCCGCTCCTGGAAGTAGGTCGCGACGGCGAGCGCGAGCGTCCAGAACCGGTACCGGACCGGCCCCTCGCCCTCGCCGAACGACCGAAAGACGAGCGCCCGGAGGTCGTCGAGGTGGGCCCCCACGACGGCGTCGAGGAGCGCCGCCTTCCCCTCGGGGAAGTGGAGGTACACCGTCCCCTTCCCGACCTCGGCCCGAGCCGCGATCTCCTCGACGGTCGCCGCGTGGTACCCGCGCTCGGCGAATACGGCGCGGGCCGCGTCGAGGAGGGCGTCGTGGCGCGCGCGGCGCTCACGGACGCGCCAGGACGGGACGGGGTGGCCGGGCGTCATGGCGTCTGCGGGCTAGTCGGCGCTCGGGACGGGCGCGAGCGCGGGCGTCGGCCGCTCGGTCGCCTCCGGCGAGACGCTCCGGTCGCCGCGGCGGAACCGGTCGCGGAGCCACGCCCCGAGGTCGTCGAAGTAGGTGTACGCCACCGGCACCACGACGAGCGTGAGGATCGTCGACGTGATGAGGCCGCCGATCACGGCCCGTGACATCGGCGCGCGGAAGCCGCCGCCCTCGCCGAGCGCGAGCGCGCTCGGGAGCATGCCCGCGATCATCGCCAGCGTCGTCATGATGATGGGGCGGAGCCGGACCTGGCCCGCCTCGGCGAGCGCGCGGAACCGCTCGACGCCCTCGCGCCGCCGCTCGTTGGCGTTGTCGACGAGGAGGATCGCGTTCTTCACCACGAGGCCGAAGAGCAGGATCACCCCGATCATCGACATCATGTTGAGCGTGTCGTTCGTGAGCAGGAGCGCCAGGAGCACGCCGATGAGCGAGAGCGGCAGCGACATCATGATGGCGAACGGCTGCGTGACCGATTCGAACTGCGACGCCAGGATGAGGAAGATGAGGATGATGGCGAGCAGGATGGCCTGGATCACGTAGCCCGCCGTCTCGGCCAGCTGCTCCGTCTCGCCGCCGAATCCGACCGAGTAGCCGGCCGGGATGTCCATCGCGTCCAGCCGGACCTCGATGGCCGCCGTCGCCTCGGACACCGAGAGGCCCGGGGCCGGGCTGCCCGAGATCGTCGCCACGCGCTGGAGCCGGTTCCGGTCGATCTGCGAGGGCGCCGTGCCCTCCTCGATCCGGGCGATCTGGCTGAGCGGGACCGCCCCGCCGGCGGGCGTCGCGATCGGGATCCGCGCGATGTCCTCGACCGACTGGCGGAAAGCCGGCGCGACCTGGACGACCACGTCGCGCTCCTCGCCCGTCGGGTCCTGCCACGTGGTCACGTCCTGGCCCGCGAGGACCGGGCGGACCGTCCCTGCCACCTGCCCGACCGTGAGGCCGAGCTCGTTGGCGATGTCGCGGTCGACGTCGATCCGGTATTCGGGCCGGGGCTGTCCGAGCGAGTTCCGCACGTCGACGACGTCGGAGAGCCCGGCGACCTGGGCCTCGACCTGCTGCGCGAGCGCCTGGAGCCCGGCGACGTCCGGCCCGCGCACCTCGACCGCCAGCGGGGCCGTCGCCCCGCCCAGCCCGCCGGCGTCGAGGACCGACGTGGTCACGCCGAAGATCGGCGCCAGCGTCTCGCGCGCCTCGGCCTGGAGCTCCGCCTGGGACTGGTCGCGATCGCCGGGCGACACGAGCGAGACGAACACCTCGCCGCCCGTGACGGTCCCGGTCTGGCCGGCGCCGACGGTCGTGTAGGTGTAGTCCACGCCCGGCAGCTCGCGGACGGCCGTGGCGATCTGCTCGGCCTTCTCGCGCGTGTAGCTCAGGCTCGACCCGTCCGGCGTCTCGAACTGGACGGCGAACTCGCTCGAGTCCTGCGGCGGGAGGAAGCCGCCGCCGATGAGCGGGAACAGGAAGAAGCTCCCGATGAGCAGGCCGATGGCGCCGAAGATGGTCAGCTTCCGGTGGCCGAGCGCCCACTCGATGACCCCGCTGTACTTCTGGGCCTGGCGGTCGAACCAGCGGTTGAACGCCGAGATGCCCCGCTTGAGCGGGTTCTTGCTCGGCGCGTGGCCGCCCTCCACGTGCGGGTCCACGCCCCAGTGGGCCGCCATCATCGGCGTCAGCGTGAACGCGACGAAGAGCGAGACGAGGACGGCGAAGGCGACGGTCATCCCGAACTGGAAGAAGAACCGCCCGATGATGCCGCCCATGAACGCGACCGGCACGAAGACCGCCACGATCGAGAGCGTCGTCGCCATGACGGCGAGGAAGATCTCCTTCGTCCCGTCGGCGGCCGACTCGAAGTAGCCCTTCCCCATCTCGCGGTGCCGCACGATGTTCTCGATCACCACGATGGCGTCGTCGATGAGGATGCCGATCGAGAGCGAGAGCGCCAGGAGCGAGATGATGTTGAGCGTGAACCCGAGCACGCCCATCAGGATGAAGGCCGCGATGACGGACACTGGCAGCGCGAGGGCCGTGATGACCGTCGCCTTCCCGTCGTTGAGGAAGAGCATGACGATGACGACCGTGAGGATGGCGCCGAGGACGAGCTCGAAGAGCGTGTCGTTGACCGAGTGCTCGATCTGGACCGCGTTGTTGCGGATGACCTGGAGCTCCGTCCCGGCCGAGAGCTCGGCCTGGATCTCCTCGACCGTCTCGATGACGCCCTCGGCCACCTCGACCGTGTTGGCCCCCGAGACCTTGAGGATGTTGAGGGCCACGGCCCGCTCGCCGTTGACGAGGGCCACGGACCGCTCCTCCTCGGTCGCGTCCTGAACCGTCGCTACGTCGCCCAGGCGGATCGGCGTGCCGCCGCGGTTGGCGACGACGATGGCGTCGAACTGGCGGGGGTCCTCGATCCGGCCGATCACGCGGACGAGCTGCTCGCCCGTCCCGCGCTCGACGCGGCCGGCCGGGACCTCCAGGTTCTGCGCCTGGAGCGCGCCGATCACCTCGTTCACGCTCACGCCCTGCGCCTGGAGCCGCGCGGGATCGACGTCGACGCGGATCTCGCGCGCGAGGCCGCCCGCCACCTGGACCTCGCCGACGCCGGGGACCGCCTCGAGCGTCCGCCGGACGTCCTCGTCGGCCAGCGACGTGAGCTGCTGGATCGGGAGCTCGTTGGAGGAGAGGGCGAGCGAGACGATGGGCTGGGCCGCCGGGTCGAACGTCTGGACGAGCGGCTCCTCGATGTCGGCCGGGAGCTCGGCGCGGACGGTCGCGATCTTGGCGCGGACATCGTTGGCGGCGTCGTCCGAGTCGCGGTCGAGGTCGAACTCGACGATGACCTGCGAGACGCCCTCGAGCGAGACCGAGGTGATGTCGTCGACGCCCTGGACCGGGTTGAACGCCTGCTCCAGCCGCTCGGACACCTCGCGCTCGATCGTCTCCGGGCTCGCGCCCGGGTAGACCGTCGTCACGGAGACGACCGGGATCTCGATGTCCGGGAACTGGTCGATGGGGAGGTTGCGGAGTGAGAACAGCCCGAGCACGACGAGCCCGACCATCACCATCGAAGTGAAGACGGGCCGCCGGATCGAGACGCCGCTGAGACCGGAGAACCGAGACGTGTCGTCCAGGTCGGGCTCGAGGGCCGGGTCCGGGACCTCGGCGGCGCGGTACCCCGGGTTGTCCGAGGTGCCGTCGCCGCGAGGGACGTGGTTGGAGGAGTCGCTCATGGGGGGGGGGGTTACTCGCTCTCGCGGGCGACGGAGGGGCGCGCGTCGGCGCCGGAGCGGGTGGCCGCCAGCTGGACGCGGGCGCCGTCGACGGTGTCGGTGGTGGGCGCGACGATCACGCGGTCGCCGACGGTGATCTCGCCCTGGATGGCGACGACGCCGCGGGCCTCGTCGCGCTGGACGATGCCGACGGGCTGCTGGCGGATGACGCCGTCGCGGACGACGTAGACCGTCGCGGCCTCGCCGTCTTCGGTCTGGCGCGTGCGGACCGCGCTCTCTGGCACGAGGAGCGCGTCGGCCACGGTCTCGGAGACGACGGTGCCCGTCGCGAAGAGGCCGCCGACGAGCCCGCTCGGGTTCGGCATCCGGAGGTACACGCCGACCTGGCGTGAGGCGGGGTCGGCCGTGGGGTCGATGCGCGAGACCGAGCCGCGGAAGGTCTGCCCGGGGTACCCGTCGATCTGGAACACGACCGGGTCGCCGACGCGGACGCGCCGGACCTCCTCGACACCGACCTGCCCGCGGAGCTCGAGGGCGCTCGTGCTCACGACCGTGAAGAGCGTCTGGCCCGGGTTGACCGCCTCGCCCAGCTCGACCGTCCGCGCGCTGACGGAGCCGGAGAGCGGCGACCGGACGACGGTCCGCGCCGCCTGCTCACCGGCCGACGTGGCCTGCGACTGCGCCGAGGCCACCTGGCCTTGGGCCGCCGTCACCTGTCCGCGCGAGGCGGTGAGGCCGGCCCGCGCCGACGCGAGCTGCGCCTGCGCCGCCTCGACCTGGGCCTGGGCGGCCTGGTAGTCGAGCCGCGACATGGCGCCCTCGTTGTAGAGGAGCTCGGCGCTCTCGGCCTGCTCGCGCGCCAGCGCCAGCTGGGCCTCAGCCGCCTCGACGCCGGCCTGGGCACTGGAGACGCCGGCCTCGGCGCTCGACACGCCAGCGCGAGCGCTCCCGACGCCGGCGCGCGTCGCCGCGGCCTGGCTCCGGACGCCCTCGGCCGTGACCGTCGCCATGACGGCCCCGCGCCCGACGGCCTGCCCCTCTTCGTAGCGGACGGACCCGATCGTGCCGCCCACCTGGGCCTTGACGTCGACCTGCTGGGCGGGCTCGAGCGTGCCGGTGATCTGGATGCCGGCCTGGATCTCGCCGGTCTCGACCTCGGCCACGTCCGTGGAAGCGAGGACGAGCGGGGCCCCCTCGGCCTCGGCGAGGTCGTCGGCAGAGTCCTCGCCGCTGCACGCGGTGAGGCCGACGAGGAGGAGGAGCGCGAGTCGCGCGGCGCGGCGGGGCCCGGTCGTGGCCCCCCGGCGGGTCAGGATGTTCATCGTGGACATGGGTGAGGCTTAGCCGTCGGTGGGGGCCGGCGTGTTGTTGCCGGTCGGGGTCGGGTTGTTGGGAGCGCCGTCTGCGCCGCCGTCGAGCGGGGTGCCGTCCGAGGGGACGCCCGGGGCGGGCGGCGCGAGGTCGACGGGGTCGGCGAGCGGCGCGCCGCCGCCCATCGAGAAGGTGGACGTGGCGCCGGTCGCGCCCGTCAGAGACCGCGCGAGGTCGGTGTCGGCCGTGTAGAAGTCGGCGAGGGCCTGGACGAGGTTGCTCCGGGCCTGAAGCAGGCCGAGGCGGGCGTTCGAGACCTCGAGCTGGGTCGCCAGCCCTTCGCGGTACTGGAGCTCCGTCAGCCGGTAGACCCGGGCGGCCTGGTCGACCGTCGTCTGGCGGGCGGCGATGAGGGCGGCGGCCCGCCGCTTCTCGCGGAGCGCCTGCTCCACCTGGAGTTGCACGGCCTCGACGAGCTGGTCGCGCTGGAGCTGGGCCTGCGAGAGCTCGACGCGGGCCTGGGCGACCTGCGCCCGCCGCCGGAACCCGTCGAACAGGGGCACCTGGACGCCGACCGTGACGGTCCAGTCGGTCCGGGGGTCCGTGTCGAAGGCGAACGCGCTCGACGGGAAGAGCGTCTGGCCGTAGCTCGTCGAGAGAGAGACCGACGGGAGGTACGCGGCCCTCTGGAGCCGGACCTGCTGCTCGCGGATGCCGACCTGGGCCTCGGCCGCGAGGATCGCCGCGCGCTGCGAGGTCTCGGCCGCCGGGTCGAGGTCGACGTCCGCGAGCGCGTCGGAGGGGGGAAGCGCGAGCTCGGTCGTGAGCTCGACGGCCTGGTCGTAGGGGATGTTGGTGAGCCGCTTGAGGTTGAGGACGGCGAGGTCGGCCGCGTTCTGGGCCTGGACCAGCTGCGGCCGGAGGTTCTCGAGCTCGACCTCGGCGCGGAGCACTTCGAGCTCACTCGCCCGCCCGGCCCGAAGGAACAGCCGCTGCTGGTCGAGGAACGCCTGTGCCTGCGCGATCGCGGCCTCTGAGATCGAGACGAGCTCACTAGCGACGAGCGCCTGGATGTAGGCCTGCTCGACCTGGAGCCGGACGTCGGCGACCTCCTCGGTCTCGTTGTAGGCGACGGCCTCGCGAGCGCCCCGCGCGATCCGCGTGCCCACGAAGGCCTGCGCTGAGAACAGCGTCTGCGACCCGCTCAGCGTCGCGGTGTACGCGTTCTCCTGCCCAAAGGGGAGCCCGCTGAACAAACCGCCGAGGGCGCCGAGCGCCGCGTTCGGCGTGTTCTGTTCAAGGTACCGGACGCGGTCTTCGAGGGGCGCGTTCGGGTCGGGGTCGAACTGGAGCGAGTCGGGGACCGCGAACCCGCCGCCGCCCGTGTCGAACTGGGACGCCAGTGTCCGCTGGTAGCCGAGGTTCGCGCTGAGCTGCGGGTACAGAGACGCGTAGGCCTGGTCGACCTGGGTCTCGGCGAGGTCGACCTGGGCGCGGGCGAGCTGGACCTCCTCGCTCGTCGAGAGCGCGCGCTCCACGGCGGCGGCGAGGCTGATGGGGACGGTCGGACCCGTCGGCCTCGGCGGGTCGATGGCCGGAGTGGACACCGTGTCGACGACGACATCGAGAGCCGCGGCCGTCGTGTCGACGGCGAGGGAGTCGGAGGCGGACTCCACCTGCGCCGCGGCGGCTGGGCCGAGACCGACCAGCACCGCCAGCGCGACGAGGGGGAGGGGGGACGAGAGACGCATGGAAACGGCCCGCCGGGGGACGGGCGCCGCGGAAGAGTTCAGGGGTAGCGGAGAGAGACTCCGGCCACCCACGAGGGCGAGGCCCGCCGCGCGCGCCACAGCGGCCCCGATCGGGGAGGGGGAGCCAGATCCGACGAGGGTGACGAAGGCGGTCAGGAGGCCGTGGCGGAGCATGGCGTGGGGTGGGTAGGCAACAAACGGAGCGGGGGCCCGCGGGGTCGTGCCGGAGGCCACCCTCCGGGCGTGGTGTCCCAGGTGCCCGTCTCGTGGTGGAGTCCACCACGCTGGATCCTCGCCCCCCACCGCGCCCGTATCCTCCGGGCCTCGCCGCCTCCGCTCCGCTGAACCGCCGCGTCTACATCGTCGACGACCACGCCGTGACCCGGAAGGGCTACGTGTTCCTCATCGGCGAGGAGCCTGGGCTGGAGGTCTGCGGCGAGGCCGCGAGCGCCGAGGACGCCCTCGCCGGCCTCCCCGACGACTGCGACGTGGTCGTGACCGACGTGACGATGGGCGGGATGAGCGGGGTCGAGCTGGTGAAGTCGCTCCAGGCCGTCCGGCCTGGGCTCCCTGTCCTCGTCGTCTCGATGCACGACGAGGGCCTCTACGCCGAGCGCGTGCTAAAGGCCGGCGCCCGGGGGTACCTCATGAAGAGCGAGGCCGGCGAGCAGATCGTCGAGGCCATCCGCCGCGTCCTCCGCGGGGGGACCTACGTGAGCCCGTCGATGGCCGAGGCCATCGTCCGCCAGTTCTCGGGCGGCCCGGCCGCGACGCCGGCCTCGGGCGTCGACGCGCTCTCGGACCGGGAGTTCGAGGCGCTCGAGCTCATGGGCCGGGGCCTCAAGACGGCCGAGATCGCCGAGGCCATGGTGGTCAGCCCCAACACCGTCGAGAGCTACCGGGCGCGGATCAAGCAGAAGCTCGGGCTCAAGAGCGGCGGCGAACTCATGCGCTACGCGATCCGCCACGCCCAGGACCGGGGGCTCCTGTGAGGACCGGCCGGTTCGGCTTGGGCGAGCCCCGCGCCGTGCCCGTCGGCGGCTCGGCGGACGCCACCGACCCGCTCGGCTTCATCGTGCTCACGGCCGAGCGGCTCCGGTGCGGCGCGCTCGCCGCTTTCTTCGTCGGAATGGGCGGCCTCATCGCGGTCGGCGGCGCCGTCAACGCGGTCCGGGGCGTGTCGACGGATCGCTCCTCCTTTTATGGCGCCCTCGGGTTCACGGCGCTGATGGCCGGATTCGAGTTGTGGCTCGCCCGGTCGGCGCGACGACGGATCGAGGCCGGCCTCGGTCCCTCCGTCGCGCTCCCGTACGTCGCGACCGTGCTCGAGGTCGCCGCCGTCGTCGGCGCCACGGCCGGTCGCCCCACGCCGACGGTGGGGTTCGAGGGGAGCCTCATCGTGCTGGTCCTGCTCTTGGCGTTCTCGGTCGTCCGGATGCGGCTGCCCGTGACCGCGTTCACGGGCGTGGCCGTCGCCGTGGGCTACGTCGGCCTCGGGCTCGTCACGTACGGTCCCGGCGAACCGCGGCGGCTGTGGGTGGCGTTCGTCGTCGCGGCCGGCGGGGTAGGGCTCGGGCTCATGGCGCGGGCCTTCCGGCAGGGGGCCACCCGGCTCGTCGCCGAACGGGAGGCCCGGGAACGGCTCCAGGCTGACCTCCTCGCCTCCGTCGAGGCCACGCAGGTCGGGATCGGGCGCGAGCTCCACGACAGCGTGGGGTCCCACCTCACGGGCCTCTCGATGGTCGCGCGTGGGCTCGTCCGGCGGATCGAGCGCGGCGCCCCCGTCGAGCGGGCGGAGGCCGTCGACGTCGCGGACATGGTCGACGAGGCGCTCCGCCAGGTCCGGCGGCTCTCTCGTGGGCTCACGCCATCGGAGATGGAGCCGGGCGGGCTCCCTTCGGCCCTGGCGGACCTGGCCGACAGCGCCGTGCGGATGTCGGAGGCCGACGTCTCGTTCCGCGCCGAGGGCGACCCCTCGGCGCTACCCTCCGACGTGGAGGGCCACCTCTACCGGTTCGCGCAGGAGGCGGTCGCCAACGCGCTCAAGCACGGCCAGCCAAGCCGGATCACGGTCGCGCTCGAGTCAGAAGGCGACCACGTCTCGCTCACGGTAGAGGACGACGGCGTGGGCATCGACGCGACCGCCGCGGCCGGGGGCGTCGGTCTCCGCACCATGCGCCACCGGGCGGACCTCGTCGGCGGGGAGTTCGACGTCGGGCCCATCGAGACGGGAGGGACCCGGCTCCGGTTGACGGTCCCGCTCCGTGGGTCCGTGAGAACGTAAGCGGGTCCTGCTCTTCGCCGGGCGCTGTCGGCGAATGGACGCCGTCGACTTCGAGAGCCCTCGGGCGCGACACGATACCGACGCATACAGCGAGGAGCCGCACGTACCAGGACATCCGAGGCGCGGTCGGTGTCCTCGACGGAGGCGGGAGCGGGCGGCGGCTCTCTTCCGGGACCTGTTCGGGCGGGGCGTCCCAAACGCAGACCCCAGCCAGTTAACGGCGGATACCTGGGCGTCCCCGGCGGATGGGGCAAACCGGCGCTGGTAGGGCTTCCGACGTTCGGAAACCCGTCCGCTCATCAACGTCCAGCAACCCCTTCAGCGTTGTCTTTCCGTTTGGGTGGTTGGCAAGCCCGATGTACTTCCGGCGCTGTTACTAACACGGCAGGTACCGTGCGACCTCCTCGAGCTCAGCGCCGCCGTCAGTCCCCCCGCACGACCGACTTCGCGGCCGTCTTTGCCGCAGCCTTCGCGGCGGACAGGCCGACTGACCCCACGCGCGCGCCGAGCGCCTTCCCAGCGGCGCCGTCCAGTCGGGCGGGCGTGATCCTGACGCCGGGCGAGCGGGCTGATCGTTCCCGGAGAGCCTTCTCGAGCCGTTCGAGCCGCGCCCTCACGGCGTCTGGGCCGAACTCGTCGACGCCTGTTCTCCGGGCGAGGGGCCGGACTCCGGACAGCTCGGACGACACCGCGCGGTGGACCTCCCCGACCCGTCTCACCTCGGCTTCGGCTTTCTGGACGGACTGCCGGGCCTCGACGAACGCGCGCCCGCGTTCCGCCGCCAGCGGCGCGGCGGTGCGCGCGAGCTCCGTCGTCGTTCCTCGGGTGAGGCTGTAGCGCAACGTGGCGGGCGTCGTCTTGAGCGCCCCGTACCTCTCGGGGTCGACGGCCATCCGTTGGGCGGCCCGGCCCACGCCGCTGGACTCGACGTCGCTCAAGAACGCCTGCCCCGCCTCTGACGGCTTCGCGTAGGTCTCCGTCATCGTGACCCCGAACGCGCGCTTCGCCTCGGACGCACGCGCCTGGGCGTCGCCGAGTCCCTTCTGGGCGGCCGAGACGGCGCTTGCCGCCTTCTCCTGGATCCGGGCGACCACCTGGAGCGCCTTCTCGCGCTCGGCCACGAGCCGGGCCGTCCGCGCGTGGTCGAGGACGGCCTGTTCCATCCGGTCCACTCGCCCTCCCCGCCGGGCATCTCGGGCTCGCGCACGGGCCTCGTAGGTCCGCGCCGCGTGCGAGGCTGGGTCCCGGCTCTGTGATGGCTCTTGTGCGCCGGAGGCTCCTCGACCGCTCCGGCTGGCGGCGCGGAGGGCCGCGCGCGAGCCGAGCCTCAGCGCCGTCCGTCCGAACACCTCGTCCGCGTCGCGCTCCCCATCAGCGACGACAGCGCGTCCGACGGCACGGCCCACGCGGCGCGTTCGGAGGGCGCTTCGCCTCAGCACACCCCGCCGCCTCTGGCGGATGCGTCCTCGCGCCCGTTCGGACACAGAGCGAGTCCGTCTCGCCTGGGGCCTCTGGCGTCCGCTCTCTCTCGTCCCGTGCTCTTCGGGAGACACGGACCGAGACGGGACGCGACCGGAGCGCTGGTGGGCCGTGAGGCTACCGAGGCGGGCTTCCAGCCGAGGTCGGCTGACCGTCCGGCTCACCGACGACAGCTTCGCCTCGCGCTTCCCGTCCGTCACGACGGCGCCGCGACCGCGCCGCTCAACGCGGAACCCCTTCGCCTGCAACCGAGCGTCGAGGTCGGTCCACGAGGTCGCCCCCTGAAAGTCGCCGAGCGCACGGCCCCGGACCTCGCGCGCGAACCCTCGGTCGGTCTGGCCTCTGGCGCCAGCGGCCCGCGCGTTCCGGCCCGTCCACCTCAGCCCGAGCTCGCGCTCCTGCCGCTCCACCGACGCCCGGAGCCGCCGCCGGTCGTTCGACGTGGACCACGCGCGCCCGTCCGGCCCGACGCGGTTGACCATCACGTGGACGTGGGCGTGCTCTCGGTCCACGTGGCGGACGACGAGCGCCTGGTGGTCCCCCAGCCCGACGTCGCGGAGCGTCCGATCGACGGTCCCCCGTATCTCCGCCTCGGTTGGGTTGTCCGACGGGTCGAACGCGATGGTGACGTGGTAGACCGGCTTCTCGCACTTCGACGAGAGCGCCGCCTGCTCGCGCATCTCTGCGACCGTCCCCGGCACGTCGTCCGCGAACACGTTCCGCGTCCCGACCCAGCCCACACGCTCCTCGCCACCGCCGAGGTAGCTGGCGAGGTCTCCGAAGCTGGACGCGGTGCTGGCACTCGCGACCATCTCACCCGAGCCCGGCCAGCACGTCGCGGAGCTCCGCGAGCGCGCCGCCCAACTGGCGCTGCGGGAGGGAGGTGCCCGCGGCGTTCGCTGCCCGCGCGAGCTGGTTGAGGTTGACCCCGATCCGGCGGAGGAGCACGCGCGTCTCGCGGTCGGCCCGCGCCACGACGGGCTGCCCGAGGGACCGTCGGCGGACGTACTCCGAGACCGTCAGCCCGGCCTCGCGGGCGGCGCCCCGGAGGTCGGCCTTCTCGGCTGCGCTCACGCGGACCTCGACCTTCTCGCCGCGGCGGCTCCCCTTCGGTCGACCGCCCTTCTTCCGGGGCGTCGGGGCGCTCTCGGGAGTGGCGCGTGCGGTGGCCTCTGGCGTCATCGCGCGCCCCTCCGTTCTCCCCTTGAGCCTGCCGGGACCGGCAGTGCGAAAGCGGCCTGCGCCCGCCGCGCACCGCGGGGGTCGAGCCGGGCCGTTGGGGGTTTTCGTCCGGACGAAAACATAACTTGCCAACGCTGTTCGTCCGCCCGCTGGCGGGCTGGCAACACGGCCAGGAAGGGGGCCGGATCGAGCGCTCGTCCGGAGGCGTCGCGGACCTCGAAGTGGAGGTGCGGACCGGTCGAGACGCCGTCGCGTCCGGGGACGCCTCCGCTCGCACCGACGGGCTGACCGCGTCCGACCCGGGTGCCTGCTCGGAGCCCTCGGCTCGCCGAAGAGAGGTGGGCGTAGAGCGTCCGGACGCCGAGCCGTCCGAGTGGCGCCGCGTGCTCGACCTCGACGACCATACCGTACCCCGACCGGCGGCCGACGGAGCGGACGACGCCCGAGGCCACGGCCCGGACGGTGGTGCCGAGGGGGACCGCGAGGTCAGCGCCGTCGTGGTGCCGAGTCCGCCCCGTGACCGGGTGCCGCCGCCAGCCGAACGGGGAGCTGACCGGGCCGCTGGCGGGCCGGACCACGAGGGGAAGCGGAACGCGTCGGACTCGTGGAGGCGTGCTCTCGCGGGGAGCCTCGCGGTGAGCCGCGGAGACCGTCTCAGCAGACGAGTCCTCGACAGAGCGGTGGCCCCGTGCGAGTTCGGCGAGCACGGACGCTGGGCGCTGGGTGGACGGGCTGCCCGCTGCTCGGTCGGAGCTCGCGAACGGCGCCCCGAACGCGAGGCCGAGAATGACGGCCTGGGCGGCGAGGCGGAGACGTCGAGGGGTGAGGCGGGGGGGGGGGGGGGGGC
>NZ_MVOI01000008.1 GCF_002283555.1 Rubrivirga sp. SAORIC476
ACCTCCCGCCGACGGGCACCCAGGTCTGGACCTACGACCCGGTCGCGAAGACCTTCGTGGCCGCCCCGGCCTCGATCCCGGCCTGGACGGGCTTCCGCGTCCGCGCCCGCGGCACCGGCAGCAGCCCGCGCCTGCTGACCATCCCCGCCTCGGCCGCGCTGACCGGCGCCCGCGTGGCGGCCCAGACGACGGCCCGGACGGCGGCGCGTGAGGCGGAGCCCGGCCTGCGGTTCACGCTCGACGGCGTCGACGGCGACGGGACCTCCCGCATCGCCGACCGCAGCTTCGCGATCGCCTTCTCGGACGAGGCTCGCGCGGCGTTCGACGCCGACGAGGACGTCGAGAAGTTCCAGGTGCCC
>NZ_MVOI01000009.1 GCF_002283555.1 Rubrivirga sp. SAORIC476
ATCGACGCTCGCGCCCGTGGAATCGACGCTCGCGCCCGTGGAACAGGTGACCGCTCAGCCGCCTTTGGCTGACGGCATGAAGGATTGAGCGAGCAACGTACGCGGCGACCTCACACCGAAGCAAGAACGCTAGCGCCGAAGGTCGGCCTGCAGCGGTGGGTTCTGCGGCCCAGCGTGAGTGCGATTTATTTCACCCGTCCGCACTCTCAACAATGCGCTCAGCCAGCGAGTCGTACCCGTCCTGACTGTATACGAGTATGGGCCGAACCCACTGGTAGCGCTCGAAGTGTTCAAACATGCCATACGGGTGGTGACCCTCTGCGATGATCGGTTGAATCGGAACCGACGGGAGGTGAGGTACGATCGTTGTCAACTCCTGAGGGACGCTACGAGGCTCGGTGATGTCGGCGACTACAAAACGGGCGAGATGAGCGAGCGTCGAGACGGTCTCGGTCACGTCACGGGACTCGGGTCCGTCAAAGTCGAATAGTACCGGTACGTACCCCAGACAACTAAGGTCGTCCCGAATTCGGTCAAGCACTGCCTTCCGCTCGGCCGTGAAACGGCCGAGGACGAGAACAACCCGTGAGGTGATCGTATCGATGACATCACGGACCTTCGGGTTGCTGAGAAGGAGGTTGATGAACTGTGCAACTTCTAGGGAGCCAACTGTTACGACGGGACCTCTTTGGCTTTTATAGAACTCGTCCTCCTCCTCGGGCTCACCGTACCGCTCCCTCCACTCGTCTCTCGTAGCAATGAGTTCTCGCTGATGCGTCTGCTCGGTCGTCACGTCCCACGCTGAGACTCCGTACACGTAAGCGCCAACTAGAGACGATCCACTCAGGTTAGCGCGCACCAGAGACATGTGAGAGAGGTCAGCCCCGGCGAAGGAGCAACGAGAGAACGTAGTCTCCCGTGCGGCGCAGTAGGCGAGGCGCGCCCTATCGAACGAGCAGTCCTCGAAGAACGCGCGACTCAGGACGCTATTCCCGAGACGAGCCCCCACTAGCGAGCACCGCTCAAACCCAGCATCAACTAAGTCAGAATGAGTGATTTTAGCTCCGTCTAACTTGCAATCAACGAACCACGCATTCCGAATCGTGGACGACATTAGAAAGCAGTTTGAGAAGTCGTACCCGTACAGGCTTGGCAAGTCGTATGGATCATCGGAGGGAAAGGCATCCATGAAGGACAGCCCTGCCATGTAAGGCTCAGTCCCTAGCGAACCCCTCTCAGCATTCCAAGCCTCGGCACCACGTCGGAGCAATTCGACTGCAGGCCGGATACGGTCTTCATCGGACTGCGGACGTCGCCTCATGAGTAATAGTCGTTGCTGGGCAAAGACTCGCCCTCAATCTCGAGAAGGTTCGAGGCCGCAGAACAGGGGGCCGTTCTGCGGCCGCCCTATCACTCTGCGGCTCGGTCCTCAGACCACGGGTCGTCTAGCTCGATAAATAGGTTGTTCAGTCCTCCTCGGAGAGCTGGGTACACGAAATCAACCGAGCCCTTATCGACGTTCTCCTGAACGTGCTTCACGAACTCGGAGCCGTAGTTAACCCGGACCAGAACTGGGTCGTCGTTCGTCGAACGACCATCGGCTACCCGTTCCTCAAGTTCCTCTATCAGGGAACGAACGGTGCGTTGCTTGGGCTGCGCCATGGAATTAGAGTCAGTGTTTATGCAGGTGCGGGCAGTAGGCCGCAGAACCAGTGATTATGCGGAATGCACAGTCACCAGACCTGGTGACCTCTCACCAAATATAGACATCTCTCACTCCACCTAGTGACTCACCTGCCTCGGGGCCGTGGGGGATCTCTTCCCCCGTGGGGGAGGAGAAGGACTAGCCATGTCGGCGTCCGACATGCCCGCCTCGGTGCCGAGGCGGGGCTAGCTGAGCAGTTCGGTCAGCTGGAGCAGGTCGTAGTCCACGTCCTTCTTGCGGCTCCAGACGTTGCGCATGGGCGTCAGCTTGAGGTCGTTGTTGACGATGCCGACCATCACGCCGTCGTGGCCCTCCATGAGCGCCTCGACGGCCGCCGCACCGAGGCGGGAGGCCAGGACGCGGTCGCGGGCGGTGGGCGAGCCGCCGCGCTGGATGTGGCCGAGCACCGAGACGCGCGTGTCGATGCGGTCGAAGGCGGGGTCCTGCGCGAGCGCCTGGCGGATCATGTGGGCGCCGCCGAGTTCGTCGCCCTCAGCCACGACCACGATGCTGGACCGGCTCTGACTCGCCATCAGCGACAGGATGCGGTCCTTGATGGCGACCACGTCGGTCATCATCTCCGGAATCAACACCAGTTCGGCGCCGCCGCCGATGCCGCAGGCGAGCGCGATGAAGCCCGTGTCGCGGCCCATCACCTCGACCAGGAACAGCCGGTCGTGCGCGTCGGCCGTGTCGCGGATCTTGTCGATCGAGTCGAGGGCCGTGTTGAGGGCGGTGTCGAAGCCGATGGTCTCGTCGGTTCCGAAGAGGTCGTTGTCGATGGTGCCGGGGCAGCCGACGACGGCGATGCCGTGCTCGTGGGCGAGGTGCGTCGCGCCCTGGAGCGTGCCGTCGCCGCCGATGGCGATGAGCGCGTCGATGCCGACCTCGCGGAGCTTCGCGGCGGCCTCGGCGCGGCCCTCGGGCGTCCGGAAGCGGTCCGAGCGGGCGCTCTTGAGGATCGTGCCGCCCATCTGGAGGATGTTGGACACCGACTGCTTGTCCATCTCGACGAAGTCGCCGTCGATCATGCCGGCGTAGCCGCGCTTGATGCCGTACACCTCCAGCCCCTCGGCCAGGGCGCAGCGGACGGATGCCCGGATGCAGGCGTTCATGCCGGGGGAGTCGCCGCCGGAGGTGAACACGCCGATTCGCTTGAGGTCCATGTCGAGCCCAGAGGGTGAGGTGGCAAGATCGGACCGAAGGCGGGGTCGTGAGAAGAGGAGCCGCCGAGAAGAGGAGAAGAGAGACCCGTAGCGGTGCTCCACGGGTCGGGCGAGGGCTCCCGCGTCGGCGCCTCCTGGACCGTCGGCCTCTACCCTTCCTGCCTCGGGTCGAGGGGGCGCACGACCACCACGCCGATCTGGCTGGAGATGCCCTGCACGTAGCTGGCGAGGTCGTCGGAGATCTTGACCTCGTCGGACGAGAGCGACGCGTGCATGAAGCCGGTGTGGGCGGCCGTCTTGTGGACGAAGCCGGTGTGCGTCACGTCCAGCCCGCCGATGCGCGTCGCAGTCGCGATGATGTCGCCCGCCTGCATGCCGTCGTAGGCGCCCGCGATCCGGTTCTGGGGGATGTAGAACAGCTCGGCGCCTGCCAGCGACGCCTCCATGTCGAGAATGCAGGCGTAGGTCGAGTCGGACGCCATGCGCGGGTACGCGTCGCGGTGCTCGCCCATGAAGGTGAGCCGCTTCTCGAAGGCCTCGCCCCCGATGGCCGCAGTGATGTTGTCGAGCGTGCCGCGGCGCGCGTTGTCGCGGATCCAGTCGGAGAAGTAGTGGAGGCGCGAGCAGTAGCCGTCGAGGTCGCCGTCCCGGTAGCGGAGCGTCCGGACGCCGTCGGCGTAGGCCTGGTAGTCGGTCTCGCCGAGGGCGATCATGCGCGACAGCGACAGCACGTTCTCGATGTAGAGCACGCAGTCGAAGGCGGTCAGGTCGACGACGAGCGTCTCGGACTCGGGCGCGTCCAGCATCCCGGCGACGTAGGGCTGGCCGAGCAACTGCTCGCCGACCCACTGGACGATCTCGCCATACGGACGCGCGGCGACACCCTGCGCGGCGGCGTCGTTCAGGATGCGCCGGAAGACGGCCATCGTCTCCGGGTCGGCCGCCTCGGTGGTGTCGGCGGGGAGGTCGGCGTCGGAGAGCGGCGCCGCGTTGGAGGCCGGAGGCGCGGCCGGAAGGACCTCGGCGTCGGCGACGGTCGTCGGGCGGGCGTCGGGCTCGGCGGCCTGCTGGCCGCACGACGCGCCGAGGGCGGACAGGCTGAGGGCGAGGACGAGGCGGAGCATGGCGCGGGCGGTGGGACGGTCGGTGAACGCCCGATCCACCGGAGTGGTGCCGAGGCGGGCGGAGTCGCAAGATCGGAACGCGCCCTCCCCTGCCCTCACCCGCGGCGGATTTCCTTCTCCACGCGGCGGTCGATGGCGTGCCAGTCGGCCGCGGTGGTCATCGCCACGGCGAGGCGCCGCTCGAACGCCGAGCGCGGGATCTCGACCACGCCGAACCGCGCGAGGTGGCCAGTCGACATCTGGGTGTCGAGCAGCACGAAGCCGCCCGCGCGCAGCCGCTCGACCAGGTGCACCAGCGCCACCTTCGAGGCGTCGCGGACGCGCGTCACCATGCTCTCGCCGAAGAAGGCGCCGTTCAGCGCCACGCCGTACAGGCCGCCCGCGAACGCTCCGTCGGCCCAGCACTCGACGCTGTGGGCGTATCCGCGCTCGTGGAGCCCGACGTACGCCTCGGCGATGTCCTCCGAGATCCAGGTCTCGTCGTGGTCCGCCCGAGGGGCGGCGCAGGCGCGGACGGTGCCCTCGAAGTCGCGATCCACGACGACCTCGAAGCGCCCCTGGCGGACGGTCTTGGCGAGCGTCTTGGGGACGTGAAAGGCGTCCAGCGGCAGGACAGCCCGCGGGTCCGGCGCGTACCACCCGATCTCGCCGTTGGGGTCCGCCATCGGAAACACGCCGATGCGGTAGGCGCCGAGCAGGAGGTCCGGTGTGAGCACAGGGAAGGGACGAGCGGGGGCGGCCGGATGACGTTCCGTCCGCGGAGCCGGCCACCGCCGCTCAGCTCAGCAGCAGCGGCAGGGCCATCACGGCGATGCCCAGGAGCATCATGACCAGCTGGCCGACCGCCTTGGTGGCGGGGTAGCTGTGACGGCGGTTCAGTTCGGGGATGAGGTCGCTCCCGGCGATGTAGAGGAACGCGCCCGCCGTGATCGGCAGCAGCACGTCCGACAGGCCGTCGACGCGGCTGCCGAGCACGAGCACGAGGACCGCGCCGACGAGCCCGCCGAGGCCGGCGATGAAGTTGTACAACAGCGCCTTCTTGGGTGAGTAGCCGCCATACACCAGCACGCCGAAGTTGCCGATCTCCTGCGGGATCTCGTGGAGCATCACCGCCAGCGTGGTCACCACGCCGGTCTGGATGGAGACCATGTAGGCGGCCGCCACGATGGCGCCGTCGATCAGGTTGTGGGCCACGCTCCCGACGAGGTTGACGAGCGCGAACGGCGCCCCGGCGTCCAGGCCGTGGTGGTGGCCGTGGTGGACGTGCCCGGTCGCCCCCTCCAGCGCCTCCGGCGCGCCGTGCTGGTGGCGCCAGTGGAGAAACTTCTCCAGCACGAAGAAGGCCACGACCCCGGTCAGCACGAGCAGGCCCGTCGCGGGGCCGCCGCCGAGCGCCTCGTAGCTCTCCGGAATCAGGTGGAGGAGCGCCCCGCCCAGCATCGCGCCGACCGCGAAGGCGACCAGCAGGAAGATGGTCCGCTCCAGACGGGCCTTCCCGAGCGAGAGCGTGAACACGCCCGCCAGCGAGACCAGCGAGATCGCGAGGACGGAGAGCAGGGCGGCGGCCGAGGGGTTCACGAGCAATCGGTGCAGAGCCAGCGGACGCGGCGCCGTCGGTCAGGCTTACTGATAGCCCTTGCCTTCTGCTTCCGCCTTCCGGACGGCCTCCTCGTCCAGGGTCACGGTGGGCTTGTCGACGCCGAGCGAGCCCACGTCCTCGACGCGGTTCATCTCGGGCGCCTGCTCCTCGGAGAGGTCGTCGTCGCTGTTGGGCTGGTTGCCCATGCCCGACTTGTCTTGCGCGTAGTCGGGGCGCTCGTCGCGGAGGTGGAGCGGGTCGTCTTTGGTAGAGAGGTCGGCCATGGCGTCAGGCAGAAGAGAAGGGCCGGGTGTACGGCGGTCACCGCGGCGGGGTCCGGTGCGAGCGAACTCCGCCGCCTCGGTGCCGGGATGGTCGGTGCCGGGATGGAGAGACCAGGGAGGCCTCCGCCTCTCCTCAGGTTGCGAACGCGAGCGGGTAGTCTGCCTCGACGTCGCCGCGGGCGATGGCCTTGAGGCGGCGGCCGAGGAACTTGCGGCGCAACGGCGAGAGGTAGTCCAGGTAGAGGACGCCGTCGAGGTGGTCGGCCTCATGCTGGATGACGCGCGCCAGCGGGCCGTCGACGGGCCACTCGTGCGACACGAAGTGGCGGTCGAGGAACCGGATCGTCAGGGCGTCGGGCCGCCAGACCGTCTCGCGGAGGTCCGGGATCGAGAGGCAGCCCTCCTCGACCTCGACCTCCGGGCCGTCCTCGTCGAGCACGATCTCGGGATTGATGAACACGAGCGGGCCGGTCGCATAGTCTGGCACGTTCCCCTCCTCGTCCGCCAGGTCGTCCGCGTAGGTCGTCAGGTCGGCGACGAAGAGGCGAAGCGAGTGGCCCACCTGCGGAGCGGCGAGGCCGGCTCCATGCGCCACGCCCATCGTCTCGATCATGTCGTCGATGAGCGTCTGGAGGTCGGGACTGTCGGCCTCGATCTCAGCGGCGCGCTGGCGGAGGATCGGCTGGCCGTAGGCGTAGATCGGGAGGACCATCAGGGGTGCGGGGCGGGGACGGCAGGATAGCCGGAAGCGCACGTCGCGTTCCCTCGGCTGCCCCCTTTCAGCACCCGTTTCACCCGGCCTGCTCGTCGAGCCAGTCCTGGAGGATGACGCAGGCCGCCGCGGCGTCGATGGTGCCCTTCTCGCGTCGGCGCTTCCTGGAGACTCCGGCGGCGACGAGGTCGTCCACCGCGCGGCGCGACGAGTCGCGCTCGTCCTGGAGCACGACCTCGGCGTCCGGGGCGGCCTTCTTGAGCCGCCCGAGGAACGGGCGCACGCGGTCGACGGCGGCCCCCTCTCCACCGTCGTCGGCCAGCGGCCAGCCGACGACCAGCACGCCCACGCCCTCGTCAGTCACGAGGCGGGCCAGCTCGCGCAGCGCCTCGCCCGGCGGGAACGTGCCGAGCGGGCGCGCGAAGAGTCGAAGCGGGTCAGCGAGCGCGATGCCGACGCGGCGGTCGCCGTAGTCGACCCCGGCGACGCGGGGCTGGGAGGTCATGCGCGCAAGCTAGCCGCCGTGGCGTCAGGCCGCCTTCGCCCGGTACTCGGGGTGGTCGGCGCTCCCCTCGGGAATCGCGTAGCCGAGTTCCTCCAGGGGCTCCTGCAGCGTCTCGCGAAGGCGCTTGCCGGGCTTGAAGTGCGTCTTGCGCCGAGCCGGGATGAAGACCGTCTGGTTGGTCTTCGGGTTGCGAGCCTTCGGCTTGGCCTTGGTCTTCTTGACCTCGAAGACCCCGAAATCACGAAGCTCGATGCGGACCTCGGGGTCCGCAGAAGCCATCATGTCCCGGATCGCTTCGATGGTGGCCTGCACCCAGGGCTCGCACTTGTAAAGGGGCTCTCCGGTCGCGGCGGCCACCTCGCGGGCGACATCCTTCTTGGTGAGCGTGGGCGTACGGGAGGTGTTGGATTCCATCGTGGTGGGAGTGAATCGCGAGCGAAGCGCACATATCGTGCGAGGATTGCGAGACCGAGGACGTCCCAGAGGACCTCCCTGGCTGTAAAGGCCACCGAATAACAGCCTTACCCCGCCCAAACTACGACCGCCGCCACCTGCGTATCCGGCAAGACGAACATTCACCCGCTCCTCGGGCTTCCCCCCAAAGCCTTTTGCACATACCCCCTAGACGCTACTCCTCGCGGTACACCCCGAAGATGCCGTCGAGCCGGTTGAGCCGCTTCGTGATGCGCCGCAGTTGCTTCACGTCGCTGACGTACAGGACGATGGTACCCTCGAACATGCCGTCCTCCGACGTGACCGTGATCGAGCGGATGTTGGTCTTCAGGCTCTTCGAGATCACGGCCGTCATATCGCTCACCATGCCGACGCGGTCCTCCCCCACCACGCGCAGCGTCGACGAGAACTGGACGTCCTTCTGACGGCTCCACTCGACCGGGATGACGCGCTCGGCATGGTCCGAAAAGAGGTGGTTGGCGTTCTTGCACGCCTTCCGGTGGATCTTGACGACGCCCGTCTTGGAGAGGAAGCCGAACACGTCGTCGCCAGGGATGGGGCCGCAGCAGGTGGCGTACTCGACGGCCAGGTCGGTATGCCGCTCGCCCTCGATGACGAGGGCCGTCCGCCCTCCGCTCCGCTCGCGGGCATCCTCCCGGAAGTCGACGGCGTCGACTTCGAGGAGCGCGGGCGAGACGCCCGGCGGCGGGGCGTCCGGAGCCTCGGCCTGGAGGCCGTGCTTGAGCGCGGTGACGAACTCGGCCGGGTCGTACTGGCCGGTCCCGATCTCGTAGAACAACTGCTGGGCGGACGCGAACCGGAGCCCGGTCGCCCACTTGTTGATGACCTGCTCGTCGGGCTTCAGCTTGGCACGGGCGAGCTTCTTGTCGAGCAGTTCGCGACCGTGCGCGACCGCCTTCCGGCGCCGCTCATTGACCCAGTGCTTGATGCGCGACTGGGCCTTGTGGGTGACCACGAAGCTGGCCCAGTCCGGGTTGGGCGTCTGGCGCTTCGAGGTCAGGATCTCTACCTGCTCCCCCGACTGGAGCCGGTACGAGAGCGGTACCATCTTGCCGTCGGCCTTGGCGCCGATGCAGTGGAAGCCGACCTCCGAATGGATCTGGAAGGCGAAGTCGACCGGCGTGGCACCGCGCGGGAGGGTGACGAGGTCGCCGCCGGGGGTGAAGACGTAGATCTCCTCGTCGTAGAGGTTGAGCTGGAACTGGCGGACGAACTCGCCCGCGTCGTCGGGCGTGGGGTTCTCCAGCAGGTCGCGGACCCAGGCGTACATCTCGTCGATGCGCGCCTCGCTGGCGCCGGCGGTGGCGCTCTCGGGCGCGGCGCCGTCGCCGCCGGTGGCGCCCTCCTTGTACTTCCAGTGCGCCGCGACTCCGCGTTCCGCGATCTCGTGCATCTCCGCCGTCCGGATCTGGATCTCAACGGCCCGGCCTTCGGGACCGATCACGGTCGTGTGGAGGCTCTGGTAGCCGTTCGACTTGGGCACCGAGATGAAGTCCCGGAAGCGCGCAGCCAGCGGCGGGTAGCGAGCCGTCAGCGCCGAGTAGACGCGCCAGCAGTCCTCGCGCCCCTGCTTGCCGGTCGTGTGGAGGATGACGCGGATCGCGAACAGGTCGTAGACCTCGTCCAGTTCCACGTTCTGCCGCCGCATCTTGTTGTAGATGGACGTGAAGCTCTTGGGGCGCCCGTAGATGTGGAAGTCGAACCCCTCGGCCTCAAGCTCGGTGCGGAGGGGGTCGATGAAGCGCTCGATGTAGCGCTCGCGCTGGCGGCGCTTGGCGTTGAGGCCGTCGGCGATCTCGCGGTAGGCCTCCGGCTGGAGATACTTCAGCGACAGGTCCTCCAGCTCCGTCTTGACCTCGTGGAGGCCGAAGCGGTGGGCGAGCGGCGCGAACAGCTCCTGCGTCTCGGCGGCGATGCGGAGTTGCTTCTCAGGGGGCATGGCCCCCAGCGTCCGCATGTTGTGGAGGCGGTCGGCGAACTTGACCAGGATGACGCGCACGTCCGACGCCATCGACAGCATCAGCTTGCGGACGTTCTCGGCGCGGCCGAGGGCGCGGTTCTCGAACACGCTCCCGATCTTGGTGACGCCATCGGTGATGCGCGCGACTTCGGTTCCGAACTCGCTCTCCAGCAGGTCCAGGGACAGGTCGGTGTCCTCCACGGTGTCGTGGAGCAGGGCCGCGGCGACGGTCACGTCGTCCATGCGGATGTCCTTGGCCGCGATGAGCGCGACCTCCAGCGGGTGCGAGATGTAGAGTTCTCCGGAGGCGCGGCGGTCGTCGCGATGGGCCCAGTAGGCGACGCGAAAGGCCCGGCGGATCAGGTCCTCGTCTACGCGAGGCAGGTTGCGCTCGCAGTGCTCCAGGAGCACGCGCAGGCGGCGCTCGTACTCGGGCGCGACGACGAGCACGTCGAGGTGGCGGTGGAGGTCGGCGGAGGCGGAGATCATGGCGAGCCGGGCGTCCCGCAAGAACGCGCGAGCCGCGTCCGTCGGGCCCGGAAGGTAGGAAGACTCTGGGACCTCAGTCCTCCGGAGTCCCCTCTCTGCCCGCCTGGCACTCGCGCGGGGCGCTCGCGGACAGCAGATCGACGCTCGCCATCTCCCCTACGAGTCCGGGAACGGCTCCTCCCCCACCGCAAGAACCGGAACGGAAACGGGGCCCCGTTCCGAAGAACAGGGCCCCGCAGGACCTGCTGACGAACCGGGGTCTTACCGGTTGTCGTGGCTCCGACCGAGGTTCTCGGCGTCGGCGCCCGGACCGGGCTCGCCGGTGCCGGTCGTCGCCCCCTGCTCGGCGTCCGGGTGCTCGTCGGCCGACGGCGGCACCTGCACGCTGCCGGTCGCATCCGGGTTGGGCGCGTCGCTGGCGACGGCCTCGGCCGGCTGGCTCTCGGGCACATCGGCCTCGGGCGTCTCCGTCACGTCCGATGCAGGCGTCGAGGCGGCCGGGGTCGGCGTGGTCGAGGCGGGCTTGGAGCCACTCTTGCGACGCGAACGACGCGTCTTCTTGGACGAGCTCTTCGAGCCGTCGGGCTTGACGTCGTTGAAGTCGACGAGCTCGACGATGACCACCTCGGCTGCGTCGCCGGCACGCTGGCCGAGCTTCACGATGCGGGTGTAGCCACCGGGACGGTCGCCGACCTTCTCCATGACCTCGTCATAGAGCGTCTTGACGGCCTCCTTGTCACCCAGCTTCTTGAAAGCGAGACGGCGCGAGTGCGTCGAGTCGTCCTTGCCGTGGGTGATGATGGGCTCGACGTAACGGCGGAGCGCCTTGGCCTTGCCGAAGGTCGTCTTGATCCGCTTGTGCATCAGCAGCGCGGAGGACATCTGCTGGAGCGTCGCCTTCCGGTGGGAGGCGGTCCGGCCGATCTTCAGGATCTTGTTTCCGTGGTTCATATCGGTACTGGGTACGAGGTACTGGGTGCCGAGCACGCGGAGGCCGAAGCCCTGTGCCGCGTGCACTGCGCCCCCATACCCTCTAGTTCATGTCGCCGTAGCGCTCGACGTCCATGCCGAAGCGCAGGCCGCGCTCGTCGAGGACCTGGACGAGCTCCAGCAGGGACTTGCGGCCGAAGTTGCGGAACTTGAGCATCTCGCTCTCCTCCCGACGCACGAGGTCGCCGATGGTCTTGATGGACGCGGCCCGGAGGCAGTTCTGCGCGCGGACCGAGAGGTCGAGGTCGTCGACCGACTGGCCCAAGATCGCGCGGACGCGCTGCACTTCGGCGTCGACCTCCGTCTCCTCGGCGTCCTGACCGGTCGAGGTGTCGACCTCGACGAACAGGCCGATGTGATCCCGGAGGATCGCGGCGGCGTTCGTGAGGGCGTCCTCCGCCGAGAGGCTGCCGTCCGTCTCGACCTCGAGCGTGAGCCGCTCGTAGTCGATCTTGTCGCCGACGCGCGTCGGAGTGACGTGGTAGCGGACGTTCAGGATCGGCGTAAAGATCGCGTCGATGGCGACGACGCCGATGGGGTCGTCGGCCCGCTTGTTGTCCTCGGCACCGACGTAGCCACGGCCCTGCTCGATCCGGAGATCGATGCGGACGTCGGCATCCTCGGCCAGGGTCGCGATGTGGTGGTCGGGGTTGAGAACCTCGAAGTCCGCCGTGTTGTCGGCGATGTCCTTCGCGGTCCACGTGCCCTGGCCTTCGAGGTGGATCGAGACCGAGCCCTCGTCCTCCTCCTCGGCCCGGAAGCGGACACCCTTGAGGTTGAGGATGATGTCGGTCACGTCCTCGGTCACGCCGGGGATCGTCGAGAACTCGTGCTGAACGCCGTCGATGCGGACGGCCGTGATGGCCGTGCCAGAGAGGGACGAGAGGAGGACGCGCCGAAACGCATTCCCGATGGTGACGCCGTAGCCGCGCTCGAGCGGCTGGACGACGAACCGCCCGTACGTCTCGTTCATCTCCTCGACCTGCACGCCGTCGGGCATCTGGAGCTGAATCTGTGCCATAATTGAGGCTTGTCGTTGCATGAAGGAGAGCGAGGCGCCCCGCACGGCCCAGACGGACCAGGCAGGGCGCCGGGCGGGTTACTTGCTGTAGAGCTCGACGATGAGCTGCTCCCGGATGTTTTCCGGGATGTCCTCGCGCGCCGGGAAGTCGAGGAACTTGCCCTTCAGGCTGTCGCGATCGACCTCCAGGAAGGGGTAGTTGCGACGGTTCACGCTAACCGCGTCCTGCACCATGTCGAGGTTCTTCGACTTGGGGCGGATCTCGACGATGTCGCCGGGGCGGAGCTGGTGGCTCGGGATGCCCGAGACGCGCTCGTTGACCATCACGTGTCCGTGCGTGACCAGCTGGCGGGCCTGGCGGCGCGTCCGCGCGAAGCCGAGCCGGAAGACGACGTTGTCCAGGCGAGCCTCCAGGAACTGGAGGAGGTTCTCGCCGGTGACGCCCTTCTTGCGGGCCGCCTTCTCGAACAGGTTCCGGAACTGGCGCTCCAAGAGACCATAGGTGTACTTCACCTTCTGCTTCTCCTTGAGCTGCGTCGAGTACTCGGACTCGCGACGGCGGCGGGCATTGCCGTGCTGGCCGGGGCCGTAGGGCTTGCGATCGAGGGCCTTGGAGGGCCCGAAGATGGGCTCGCCGAAGCGGCGGGCGATCTTCTGCTTGGGTCCGCGGTAACGGGCCATGGGATGTTGTCTGTGTCTCGTGAGTCGGCCGACCGGGGCTACGGTGCGACCAGGGAACTACGTGCGCACCGCCCCCGAGTACCACCAGCGGTGGGTCGAGGCGGGCGCAACCGGGCTTCTGCCCGCGACGATGCGAGAGGGAGAGCAGGTACGGACGAGAGCAGAAGGAGGAACACGTTCCTCACCGTCTGCACACGTCCACGCCTCTCCACTCAGACGCGGCGACGCTTGGGCGGCCGGCAGCCGTTGTGGGGAATCGGAGTGGTGTCGCGGATCGAGAGGACCTCGAGGCCGGCGATGGCGAGTGCGCGAATGGCGCCCTCACGACCGGAGCCAGGGCCCTTCACGTAGCAGTCGACGCGGCGGAGCCCGAGATCGTAGGCCTCCTTGGCCGCCTCGGTGCCCGCGACCTGGGCCGCGTACGGGGTGTTCTTCCGCGAGCCGCGGAAACCCATCTTGCCCGACGAGCTCCACGAGATCGTGTTGCCGTACGCGTCGGTGATGGTGATGAGGACGTTGTTGAAGGACGCCTTGATGTAGGCGTTGCCGTTCGACTCGACCTGGACCTTCTTCTTGCGGCCGCCGCGGGCGGGACGCTGTGCCTTAGCCATCTGTACAGGGGGTGAGAGCCTGAGGGCTCAGAGGTGAGACGAGGGAGGTGCGTCAGGGGTGGTCCCGACTGTAGGATGCCTGCGTGCAACCCTCCTCGCAAAAACGAGCGCGCCTCGGTCGGCCCAGCAGGCCGCCGAGGCGGGCGCATCTACTTGCGCGGTGCCTTCTTCTTGCCGGCGACCGTCTTCTTGCGGCCCTTGCGCGTGCGCGCGTTCGTCTTGGTCCGCTGGCCACGCACGGGCAGGCTGCGACGGTGACGAAGGCCGCGATAGCAGCCGATGTCCATCAGCCGCTTGATGTTGAGCTGCGTCTCCGTCCGGAGCGAGCCCTCCACCACGTACGTGTCCTCGATGAGGGTGCGGACGCGACGGGTCTCGTCCTCAGTCCACTCATCGGGGTACGTGTTCTGGTCGAGGCCGACGCGCTCGAGGATCTCCTCGGCGCGGCTGTTCCCGATCCCGAAGATCGAGGTCAGAGCGATCACGCCGCGCTTGCGGCCGGGGACGTCGACTCCTGCGATTCGAGGCATAGTGTTCTGTAGCTGTCAGTGATCAGCGGTCAGAGGGGCGCGTCCCGGTCGAGCGAATCGCTGACCCCTGAACGCTGACCGCTCCTTACCCCTGGCGCTGCTTGTGCTTGGGGTTCTTCTTGTTGATGATGTAGATGCGGCCCTTGCGGCGGACGATCTTGTCGTCGGCCGACCGCTTCTTGACGCTGGCGCGAACCTTCATGGTCGTGTCGAGGCTGGAGGGGTGGCCGGGAACGGCCGGTCTGGAAGAACGCTCCGGACGGACGCAGAAGTCCCCCAGATGGCGTGAAAAGCCCGCCGAACTCGCGCAGATGGCGACGGCGGACCCGCTACTTGTAGCGGTAGACGATCCGACCCTTGGTGAGGTCGTACGGCGACATCTCGACCGTCACGCGGTCGCCGGGAAGGATGCGGATGTAGAACTTCCGCATCTTGCCGGAGAGGAGACCGAGGATCTCGTGTCCGTTCTCCAGCTCCACGCGGAACTGGGCGTTCGGGAGGGCCTCGGTGACTTTGCCGTCTTGTCGGATCGCAGGCTGCTTCGCCATTCGGGAGCGCCGGAGCGCAGGTGGTTTCTAGGACTCGGGGGCGACAGCAGCGGCCGGAGCCGCAGTGGATTCGCCGCGCGCCGTCGCGAGCGCGGCTTCGATCAGGTGATACGAGGAGAGCACCTCCGCGGCTCCGCGCTGCACGAGAACCATATGTTCGAAGTGCGCGCTCAACGCTCCGTCCGCCGTCCGGACCGTCCAGCCATCCGCGTCGACGGTCACATCGCCGGTGCCGCCGTTGATCATCGGCTCAATGCAGATGGTGAGGCCGGACTGGAGCTTCTTGCCTACGCCACGGCGCCCGAGGTTGGGGACGTTCGGAGGCTCGTGAAGCCGCTTGCCGACCCCGTGCCCCACCAGGTCACGGACGACCCCGTAGCCTCGGCTCTCGCAATAGGTCTGGACTGCGTACCCGATGTCACCGACGCGGTTGCCTGCCGTCGCCTGTTCGATGCCCGCATACAGCGAGGCGCGGGTCGCATCCAGGAGAGCCTTCGCCTCGGCTGAGATCTCTCCGACCGCGAAGGTGTACGCGAAGTCGCCGAAGTAACCATCCAGCTCGACGCCGCAGTCGAGGGTCACGACGTCTCCTTCCACAAGCGGCATCTCGCTCGGAATGCCGTGGACCACGACATCGTTGACCGAGATGCACAGGCTGCCCGGGAATGGAGGTGTGCCTCCACCCTGCTGATATCCCTTGAACGCGGGTCGCCCACCGGCCTCGCGGATGACCGCCTCGGCGGCCTCGTCGAGGCGGAGCGTGGGAACGCCGGGCTGGATGAGCGCAGCCGCCGCGGCCAGTGCGCGCTCGACGACTTTCGCCGCCTTGCGGATGCCCGCGACGTCCGCGTCGGACTTGAGTTGGATGCGCCCGATCGCCATCTATCGGCGTCGGCCGCGGACGCGACCCGTCTTCATGAAGCCGTCGTAGTGACGCATCAAGAGGTGGCTCTCGACCTGCTGCAGTGTATCCAGCGTCACGCCGACGAGGATCAGCAGGCTCGTGCCGCCGAAGAACTGCGCGAAGCCCTGCTGGACCCCGAACTGCGCCGCGATGGCAGGCAGAATGGCCACGAAGCCGATGAACAGCGCTCCGGGCAGCGTGATACGCGTCAGGATGGTGTCGATGAACTCGCTCGTCTGGCGACCCGGGCGGACGCCCGGGATAAATCCGCCCTGACGCTTCATCGTGTCGGCCATCTCCTGCGGGTTCACCGCAATGGCCGTGTAGAAGTAGGTAAAGAAGACGCAGATGACGAAGAACATCGCCGAGTACCAGAACCCGAAGATGTCGCCGGTCGCAGTGCCCACCGTCTGCCAGAAGGCGCTCTCCTGGAAGAACGAGGCGATCGTGCTCGGGATGAACATGATCGACTGCGCGAAGATGATCGGCATGACGCCCGCGGCGTTGACTCGAAGCGGGAGGTACTGCGTGCTGCCGCCCATCTGCTTGCGCCCGATCACGCGCTTGGCGTACTGGACCGGAATCCGCCGCGTGCCCTGCGTCACGTAGACCACACCTGCCGTCACGAGGAACAGCGCGGCCAGCTCGATCAGGAAGATGAAGATGTTCGTGTCCGCCCGACCGATGTTGGCCCCGATCTGGGGCATCTCGTTCAGGAGCGACTGCGGCAGGAAGGCGATGATGCCGATCATGATGATCAGCGAGATGCCGTTGCCGATCCCCTTCTCCGTGATCCGCTCACCGAGCCACATCACGAACACCGTGCCTGCCGTCAGGCAGATCACGCAGACGACCGTAAACGCCCAGGCCGGAATGACGATGGCCGTCCCGGATGTTGCCTGCAGGTTGATCGCGTAGCCGATCGACTGGAGCGCCGTGATGCCGATGGTCCCGTATCGGGTCCACTGCGTGATCTTCCGGCGCCCGTCCTCTCCTTCTCGCTGGAGCTTCTGGATCGGAGCCCACACCGCGCCGAGCAGCTGGATGATGATCGAGGCCGTGATGTACGGCATGATCCCCAACGCGAAGACGCCCGCCCGGAAGAAGGCACCGCCGACGAACAGGTTGAAGAGGCCAAAGAGGCCGCCCTGGTTCGGGTTGGCGTTCGCCAGTTCCTGGAGTGCGATCGCGTCGACGCCCGGGAGGGTCACATAGGACCCGAGCCGGTAGACGATCAGGATGCCCAGCGTAAAGAGGATCCGCTGCCGAAGCTCGTGGATCTTCCAGATGTTGCGGATCGATTCAGCGACCGAGGCCATGTGAGTTCAGGGTTCAGGGTTCAGGGTTCAGAGTTCAGAGATCTTCCCTGACCCTAGGCCGCGACGACGGTAGCGCTGCCACCGGCCGCCTCGATCTTCTCCTTCGCCGACGCCGAGAAGGCGTGCGCGTGGATGTCCAGCTTGACGCTGAGGTCGCCCGTGCTCAAGATCTTGTACCGACCGTTCTTGCCGCCCATGCCGAGCGACTTCATCGTCTCCGGCGAGACGGTCGCGCCAGCCTCCAGACGTCCCTCCTCCACGAGCGACGTGAAACGACCGAGGTTGATCGGGTCGTAAGCGACGCGGTTGCGGTTCTTGAACCCGCTCTTCGGGACGCGGCGCTGGAGCGGCATCTGGCCGCCTTCGAACCACACCGGGACGCCACCGCCCGAGCGGCTCTTCTGACCCTTGTGGCCCTTCGTGGCCGTATCGCCGTGGCCGGAGCCCTCGCCGCGGCCGATGCGCTTCTTGTTCTTGGTCGAGCCCTTGGCAGGCTTCAGGTTGCTGAGGTCCATCGTATGGGAGGCTGGAATCGCCGGCAGAGCCGACTCGCGAGGCGCCGCACGCGGCGCGGTGCCGATGGCGGCACCCGGAAAAGATAGACCGGCCGGGCAGGCTGCCGGGCCGATCCTGGATTCGGTTTTCGATGAAGGGCTGGCTCGTAGAGGCCAGCGCCCTCTCCCCTCTCGGGGCAGGCCCTACGCCTCCTCGACGGAGACGAGGTGCGAGATCTTCGCGACCATGCCGCGGATCTGCGGCGTGGCGTCGAGTTCGACCGTCGTGCCGATCTTGCGGAGACCGAGCGCGACCATGGTCCGCTTCTGATCGCCGGGCCGACGGATGACGCTCTTGGTCTGGGTGATCTTGAGAGTAGACATCGTTCGTGGTGCGTGGTGCGTGGAGAAGTCAGGACGGGCACGCCGCGCGGGGCAACCCCACGTTCTGCGCCCTGCGTCCTAGCCTTCGAACACCTGCTTGATGGAGATGCCGCGGCGGGCGGCGACCTCGCCGGGGTCCTGAAGCGACTTGAGCGCATTCATGGTCGCCGAGACCTGGTTGTGCGGGTTCGACGAGCCCTGGCTCTTCGAGAGCACGTTCGAGATGCCCGCGCACTCGAGGACGGCGCGGACGCCACCGCCGGCAATGACGCCGGTACCCTCAGAGGCGGGCTTCAACAGCACCGTGCCTGCATCGTGGATGCCGCGGACGGCGTGCGGGATCGAGCTGGTGCCCGTCACCGGGACCGCGATCATGTTCTTCTTGGCATCCTCGGTGCCCTTCGAAATCGCATCGGCGACCTCGTTGGCCTTGCCGAGGCCCTGCCCGACCTTGCCGTTGCCGTCACCGACGACCACGACTGCGTTGAACGAGAAGCGGCGGCCGCCCTTGACGACCTTCGCGACGCGGTTCACCGCGACGAGCTTCTCGATGAGATTGGACCGGTTGGCCTCGTTGTCGCGCCCGTCGTTGCGACGACCCCCGCGACCGCCTCGGTTCTGCTGCTGTGCCATGGGTGATTCTGGGTTAGAGGGTGAGGCCGCCATCACGGGCGCCCTCGGCGACCGCCTTGACGTTGCCGTGGTAGCGGTAGCCGCCGCGGTCGAACACGGCGACGGAGACACCGGCCTCCTTCGCCCGCTCCGCGATCCGCTGGCCGACGGCCTTGGACGCATCGACGCCGATGCCGGCATCACCCTCGCGGGTGCTGGCGGCGGCGAGCGTCACGCCTGCGGCGTCGTCGATGAGCTGTGCGTAGATGTGCTTGTTCGAGCGGAACACGCTCAGGCGCGGGCGCACCGGCGTACCGGAGACCTTGGCGCGGATGCGGCGCCGGATGCGGGCGCGCTGCGTGACCTTCTTTGCGGTCTTTGCCATGTTGAGAAAGCGCTGGGGGCCGACGGAGGGGCCGTCTGGCCGCGCAGGGTGTGGAGCAGCCTGCCTCAGCAACTCCGAGAAGAGCGCCGAGGCGGGCGGGGAGGATTAGCGAGCGGCGGTCTTGCCAGCCTTGCGGCGGACGAACTCGTCCACGTACCGGACGCCCTTGCCCTTGTAGGGCTCCGGCGGACGAAGCGCGCGGATCTTGGCAGCCACCTGGCCGACGAGCTGCTTGTCGATGCCGGAGATCTTGACGCGCGGGTTCTGACCGCGGACCGTCGTGGCCTCGATGTCGATGCCGTCCGGCGGGACGAAGTAGATCGGGTGGGAGAACCCGAGCGCGAGCTCGAGCACGTCCAGCCCGGAGACCTTCGTGGCCTCGGCGCGGTAGCCGACGCCGATCACGTCGAGCTCCTTCGTGTAGCCCTCGCTCACGCCCTGCACCATGTTGGCGATCAGGGAGCGCGTCAGACCGTGGAGCGCCTTGTGACGCTTCTGCTCGGTCGGACGGGTGACGACGATCTCGCCCTCCTCGACTGCGACCGAGAGGTCAGGGTCGATGGCGAGCTGGAGCTGGCCCTTGGGGCCCTTGACGGTCACGAGGTTCTTGTCCGTCACGTCGAACGTGACGCCGTCGGCGACCGGGATGGGGAGTTTTCCGATTCGGGACATGGGAGTCTGGGATGTGAGGCCGCCCGCCCGGCGCCTCGCGTTCGTGGAATCGGGTTAGCTGACGGTCGCGAGGACCTCGCCGCCGATACCGGCCCGGCGAGCTTCCTTGTCGGTCATCACGCCCCGGCTGGTCGAGATCACGGCGATACCGAGCCCGTTCATCACGCGCGGCAGATCGCTGGCCCCGACGAACTTGCGAAGGCCCGGCTTCGACACGCGGTCGATGGTCTGGATGACCGGCTTACCGCCGCGCAGGTACTTCAGGTAGATCCGAATCAGACCCTGCTTGTTGTCCTCGACGTTGACATAGTCGGCCACGTAGCCCTTGTCGACGAGGATCTGGGTGATGGCCCGCTTGATGTTCGAGGCCGGCACGTCCACGTAGGGATGGCGGGCCTTCTGGGCGTTGCGGATCCGGGTCAGGTAGTCCGCGACGGGGTCGCTGATTGCACTCATGAGTTCTTCGGCCAGTTCGGGCGGGGTGCCCGCTTGACCGCTAGAGGATGGAAGATGGGGAGTCAAATCCGGAGCCGAGTTCTCTCGGCTCCGAACGAGACTACCAGCTCGACTTGCGGACGCCGGGGATCTTGCCCTCGACAGCCAGCTCGCGGAACACGTTGCGGCAGACGCCGAACGTCCGGATGTAGCCACGCGGACGGCCCGTGAGAGCACACCGGTTGTGGAGGCGGACGGGGCTGGCGTTGCGCGGCAGCTTCTGGAGCTGCTCCGCGATCGCCTGGGCGTCTGCAGGGTTGAAGTCCTCGCTCGTCTTCAGCTGGCGCATCTGCTCCTTCAGTTCGGCGCGCTTGGCGGCGTACTTCTGGACGGTCTTGCGGCGCTTCTTCTCGCGGGCGACGACGCTGGTCTTAGCCATGGGTTTCTCGGTTGGAGTCGGTGTGGCCGCTTACGCGACCTGGGCCTCGCGGCGGACGAAGGGCATCCCGAACGCCTTGAGGAGCGCGTGGGCTTCCTCGTCGGTGTCGGCCGTGGTCACGAACGTGATGTCGAGGCCGGAGATGCGCGGCGTCGAGTCGATGTCGATCTCAGGGAAGATGATCTGCTCCTTGACCCCGAGCGTGTAGTTGCCGCGACCGTCGAACGAGCGGTCCGGCACGCCGCGGAAGTCGCGGACACGGGGGAGCGCGAGCGTGATCAGGCGGTCGACGAACTCCCACATCTTGTCGCCCCGGAGGGTGACTGCGGCGCCGACGGGCATGCCCTCGCGCAGCTTGAAGTTGGAGATCGACTTGCGCGCGTTGCGCACCGTCGGCTGCTGACCGGTGATCTTGCGAAGCTCCTCGAGGGTGTCGTCGAGGATCTTCTTGTTCTGCGAGGCCTCGCCGATGCCCTTGTTGATGACCACCTTCAGAAGGCGGGGCACCTGCATCGGGTTGACGTACTCGAACTGCTCGGTGAGCGCCGGCACGATCTCGGAGCGGTAGCGCTCCTTGAGGCGGGGTGTGTAGTTCTCCATGGGAGGGGCGTCGTCGGGCCGACCGGTTGCGCGGGCGGCCTCGTGGACAAAAGGGGATTTAGCTGTCGAGCTCCTCGCCGGTCGTCTTGGCGTAGCGGACCCAGCGGCTCTGGCCGGTGTTGGGGTCCTCGACACGCTTGCGACCGATGCGGGTTGGGTTGCCCGAGCCGTCGACGGGCATCACGTTCGAGACGTGGATCGGCTTCTCCGCTTCGATGCGGCCGCCGTTCGGGTACGTCTGGTTGGGCTTGGTGTGCTTGAGCCGGAGGTTGACGCCCTCAACGAGGACACGCTCCGTCTTGGGGTACACCTCCAGGACACGCGCCTGGTGGCCCTTGGCCCGGTCGTTCTGACCGCCGCCGTGCGCCGTGATCGTCTTGGTGAGGACGACGGTGTCGCCCTTCTTGACGTGGAGCTTCTTCTGCTTGTTGGTCGTGCGGGGCATCGCTCTAGAGGACTTCGGGGGCGAGGGACACGATCCGCATGAACTGCCGGTCGCGGAGCTCACGGGCCACAGGCCCGAAGATGCGCGTGCCGCGGGGCTCGTCGGAGTCGTTCAGGAGGACGGCCGCGTTCTCGTCGAACCGGATGTAGGAGCCGTCGGGGCGACGGAGTTCCTTCTTCGTGCGGACGATGACGGCCTTCGAGACGTCGCCCTTCTTCACGTTCCCACCGGGGATCGCGTTCTTGACCGTGACGACGATGATGTCACCGACACCGGCGTAGCGGCGGCCGGAGCCACCGAGGACGCGGATGCAGAGGACCTCCTTGGCCCCACTGTTGTCGGCGACGTTGAGTCGGGACTCTTGCTGGATCATTGGGGTGCCGAGTGCGGGCCGGGCTCCAGACGGTTCGTCCAGGCGCCGACCCCGTTCGAGGGATGGTTAACGGGCGCGCTCGAGGACCTCCACGAGACGCCAGCGCTTCGTCTTCGACAGCGGGCGGGTCTCCTGGATGCGGACGGTGTCGCCCGTGCCGGCGTCGTTCGTCTCGTCGTGCGCCTTCAGCTTGGTCGTCTGCTTGACGAACTTGCCATAGATGGGGTGCTTCACCTGGCGCTCGATGGCCACGGTGATGGTCTTGTCCATCTTGTCGGAGACGACGAGGCCGACGCGGAACTTGCGCGCGCCGCGCTCGGCGACCGCCGCATCGGCGGTCGGGGTGTCAGTAGCCATAGCCTATGGGCCCCTTCGGGCGGGTTGCTATTCGCTTGGTGGGCCGGGACCCCACCAACTACGGGAGATGCGCCGGAGCGCGTGGCCGGGGGTTGCCGACCGGGGAACGTCGAGGATAGGCACGCTCCGAGTGAAGGGGCAGGGGAGAGCAGGGCTGAGCCCCCTCCCCTACCGAGACTTCACGCGGGCTACGCCTCGGCCTCGCCGCTCGCCTTCTTCTGGTTCAGGACCGTCTTCAGACGGGCGACCTCGCGGCGCTTCTCGCGCAGCACGATCGGGTTCTCGAGGCCGGTCACAGAGCGCCGGAAGCGCAGGTCCGTGAGGTCCCGCTGCTCTTCGGCGATCCGCTGGCGGATCTCGGCCTCGCTGAGGTCGCGGATCTCGTTGGCTTTCATGGTGGGCATGGAAAGGCCCCGGGCGGCTGCCCGAGGCCGGTGGTCAAATCGGAAGGGTTACGCGGTCGGCGCGTCGTCGCCGTCGGTGGCGTCCTCGGCAGACGACTCGGCAGCCGGAGGCGGCTCCACCGCCTCGGGCTCGTCGTCACCAGTGTCGACGGTGTTGCCGTCGGCCTCGCGGAGACCTTCGACGTACTCGTCGAGACCGTCGAAGTCGCCGTCGGCGAGGAAGCGAGCCTGGGCGGCCCAGGTCTCCTCGTTGACCGACTGCTGGGCGACGGTCCCGTCGGCCTCGATGGCCTTGCGAAGCGTCTCCAGGTCCGCGCTGGCGAGCGCCTCGTAGGAGTCGATGCCAACGCCGGCGAGCTGCTCGGCCATGACGTCACCGAGGCCGTAGACTTTGGTCAGGTCCTCGGTCACGACGGTCGCGTCGACGGCTTCGACGAGGTCGTCGGCGGTGCCAGCCGGCGGGGGCACGGGCTGCGCCTCCGGACGGATGACGAACTTGGCCTTGACCGGGAGCTTCTGGATCGCGAGACGCATGGCCTCCCGAGCGACGTCCTCGGGCACACCGCCGACCTCGAAGAGGATGCGGCCAGGCTTGACCACGGCCACCCAGTACTCGGGCGAGCCCTTGCCCTTACCCATGCGGGTCTCGGCGGGCTTCTTGGTGATCGGCTTGTCGGGGAACACACGGATCCACACCTTGCCCACGCGCTTCATGCGGCGGGTCATGGCGATACGGGCGGCCTCGATCTGGCGGGAGGTGATCCAGCCGGCCTCGAGGACCTTGATTCCGTAGTCTCCGAAGGAGATCCGGGCCCCGCGCTGGGCGAGACCCTTCACGCGGCCCTTCTGCATCTTGCGGAACTTGGTCCGCTTCGGCATCAACATGGCAAATTCAGTCTAGAGTGGTGCTATCAGAAGGGTCGGTTAGCGACGGCCGCCGCCGCTGTTGCCGCCACGACCACGGCCGCCACCGCCGCCGCCGCCGCGGTTGCGATCACGACCGCCGCCGCGCTCGTCACGCCCACCACCGCGGCCGTCACGACGACGACGCTCGGGGCCGCGTTCTGCTGGCGCTGAGCCGACGCGTTGGGCGAGAGGTCGGGCGTGCCGATCACCTCACCGTGGAAGATCCAGACCTTGACGCCGGCGGTGCCCTGGATGGTGAAAGCCGTGGCCTGCGCGTAGTCGATGTCGGCGCGCATCGTGTGGAGCGGCACGCGGCCCTCCAGGTACTGCTCGACGCGACCCATCTCGGCGCCACCGAGACGACCGGCGAGCTTGATGCGGATGCCCTGAGCACCCATGCGCATCGCGGCGCCGAGCGCCTGCTTCATCGCGCGGCGGTAGGACACGCGGCCCTCCAACTGCTGCGCGATGTTCTGCGCCACCAGCGAGGCGTCCAACTCGGGACGCTTGATCTCGTTGATGTTGATCTGGATGTCCTTGTCGGTGAGCGCCTTGAGCTCCTCGCGGAGCTTCTCGACCTCCGAACCACCGCGGCCGATGATGACACCGGGGCGCGAGGTGTGGAGCGTCAGGATGACGCGCTTGGGCGTCCGCTCAATGATCGTGCGCGAGAGGCCCGCCCGCTTGAGGCGCGCGTCGAGGTAGCGACGGATCTCGTGGTCCTCCACGATCTTGTCGGCGTAGGAGCCGTCCGTGTACCAGTTGGAATCCCAGCCTCGGATCACACCGAGACGGAAGCCGATGGGGTTGGTTTTCTGACCCATTGTCTTTGGTGTCTGGGGGTGATTAAGCCTCGGCCTTCACGTCGGGAGTCCCGACGACGACGGTGAGGTGGCTGGACCGCTTCAGGATCGGGTGGGCTCGGCCGCGCGAAACGGGCTGGAACCGCTTGATGACCGGCGCCTGGTCGACCATGATGGTCTTGACGATCAGGGCGTCGTCGTCGATGCGCTCGTCCTGGTTTTGGTCGATCAGGTTGCCGTAGGCGTCCTGGATGGCCCGACGGACCATGGCGGCGGCCTTCTGCGGCATGAACTCCAGGGTCGTGATGGCCTGCTGGGCGTTCTTGCCGCGGACGACGTCGGCCACGATCCGCATCTTGCGGGGGCTGATGCGGAGGTACTTCCGCTTGGCGCGTGCTTCCATTGCTAGTGCGTGGTTCGTAGTGCGTGGGCTCGGGGCGGTACGCGGGGCGTCCCCACGATCCACGTCCTACGCCCTACTGGTTATCGGCGTCGGTCCTTCTTGCCGCCCGCGTGGCCGCGGAACGTCCGCGTCGGGGCGAACTCGCCCAGACGGTGGCCGATCATGTTCTCGGTCACGTAGACCGGGATGAACTGCTTTCCGTTGTGGACGGCGAAGGTGTGCCCGAGCATGTCGGGAGTGATCATCGAGCCGCGGCTCCACGTCTTGACGACGCGCTTCTTGCCGCCCTCGTTCATCTCCTCGACCTTCGCGCGGAGCTTGTAGTGGACGAAGGGTCCTTTCTTCAGCGAGCGTGCCATGTGGGTTACTTCTTGGCCTTGCGGCGGCGGACGATGAACTTGTTCGACGCCTTGTTCTTCTTGCGCGTCTTGAAGCCCTTGGCGTAGACGCCAGTCGGGCTCTTCGGGTGACCACCGGACGACTTGCCCTCGCCGCCACCCATCGGGTGATCGACCGGGTTCATCGCCACGCCGCGGGTCTGGGGGCGGATGCCGAGCCAGCGCGACCGACCGGCCTTGCCGATCTCGATGTTCATGTGGTCCGGGTTGGACGTCTGGCCGATCGTGGCCCGGCACTCGACCGGGACGCGGCGGACCTCGCCGGAGGGGAGCTTCAGGTTGGCGTACTTGCCCTCCCGAGCCGTCAGCTGCGCGCTCGTCCCGGCAGAGCGGGCCATCTGCGCGCCCTTGCCCGGCTTCATCTCGATGGCGTGCACCTGGGTGCCCAGCGGGATGTTGGACAGCGGGAGGCAGTTGCCCACGTCGGGCGAAGCGTCGGGACCGTTCATGACGGTCGCGCCGACCTCCAGCTTGTCAGGGGCGATGATGTAGCGCTTCTCGCCGTCGGCGTAGAAGAGCAGTGCGATGCGCGCCGAGCGGTTCGGATCGTACTCGATCGCAGCAACGCGGGCGGGGATGCCCTCCTTGTTGCGCTTGAAGTCGATGATCCGGTAGCGGCGCTTGTGGCCGCCGCCACGGTGGCGGGAGGTCTTGCGACCGTTGTTGTTTCGGCCGCCGGACCGCTTCCACGTGTCGAGCAGGCTCTTCTCCGGCTCCGACTTCGTGATCGTGTCGAAGGCGGAGACCGAGCGATGCCGCTGACCCGGTGTGGTCGGCTTGAGCTTACGGATTGCCATGGTGTGAGGAGGCCTACCTGCCGACGGCGACCGCCGGCTTTGCGCCTCGTTGGTTAAACGGATTCGTAGAAGTCGATCTCGCCAGCCTTCAGCGTGACGATGGCCTTCTTCCAGCCGGCCTGACGGCCCTGGACGAGGCCCTTCTTCGTCATCTGACGGCGGCGCTTGCCGCGGACGACCATCGTGCGGACCTCCTTGACCTCGATGTCAGGGTAACGGTCCTCGATGGCCTTGCGGATCTCGAGCTTGTTGGCGGTCTTCTTGACGCGGAAGGTGTAGTGCGCGCCCTCCGAAGAGAGGCGCGTCGACTTCTCGGTCAGGACCGGTGCGAGGATGATCTGGCTCATGGGTCCTAGGCGTTGTCGCCCTCAGGGGCGGTCGAGGCCGCGGCCGAGGCCTTCACGGCCGGGCGCAGCGCCTCCGTGAGCACCTCGACCGCACCCTCCTGGAGGAGGATCGTCTTGGCGTTCATCAGGTCGAGCGTCGAGGCCTGGTCGGCCGGGCAGACAGTGACCCCGGGGAGGTTGCGGGCGGAGCGGTAGAAGATGTCGTCGATGCCGTTGGTGAGCACGAGCGCCTTGCCGGCGATCCCGTTGCTCTTCAGCATTCCAGCAATCTCGCGCGTCTTGGGCGCGTCCAGCGTCACCGTCTCGATGATGCGGAAGGCGTCGCCGTCGATCTTGTACTTGATCGCGCTGCGGCGGGCGAGCTGCTTCGTCTTCTGGTTGATGCGGAGCTTGTACTCGTGCGGGCGGGGGCCGAAGATGGTGCCGCCGCCCTTACGGAGCGGGCTCTTGGCATCACCGGCGCGGGCGTTGCCCGTCCCCTTCTGGCGGTACAGCTTGCGGCGAGACTTCGAGACCTCGCTGCGCTCCTTCGTCTTGTGGGTGCCCTGGCGCTTGTGCGCCTGGATCGCGCGGACATCGAGCCAGATGGCGTGGTCGTTCGGCTCCAGGCCGAAGATGGCCTCGTCGAGCTCGACCGTGCGGCCGGCCTCGGCCCCGTCGCGGGTGTAGACAGTCAGTTTCATGGATCTAGGCTCGGCGGATCTCGACGATCCCGTTCTTGTGACCGGGCACGGCGCCCTTGACCAGGATCAGGTTGTTGTCCGGGAAGGTGCGGACGACGCGGATGTTGGACTGCGTCACCCGCTCCCCGCCCGTACGGCCGGCCATCTTAGTGCCTTTGAACACGCGAGACGGGTCGGACGCCTGACCGATCGAGCCCGGGGCTCGCTGACGGTTGTGCTGTCCGTGCGTGGCATCGCCGACGCCCTTGAAGTTGTGACGCTTCACGACGCCCTGGAAGCCCTTGCCCTTGGACACGCCCGAGATCTGCACACGGTCGCCCTCGGCGAACACGTCGACGGTGATCTCGTCGCCCAGCGACACGTCGAGGCCGGAGTCCCGGAACTCGACGACGTGCTTCTTGGGGGAGACGCCTGCGGCCTCGAAGTGACCCTGGAGGGCCTTCGTGGTGCGGCTTTCCTTCTTGTCCTGGAAGCCGAGCTGGATGGCGGAGTAGCCATCCGTCTCAGGCGTCTTGACCTGCGTGACGGCGCAGGGGCCGGCTTCGATGACCGTGACCACCGTCTGGCGGCCGGACTCGTCGAAGACACTCGTCATTCCGACCTTGCGGCCGAGGAGTGCGCTCATTGAACCGGGGGGTTAGTTAAGCGGAAAAGAGAATGCGACCGACGATCGGCCGCACGAATCAGACCTTGATCTCGACGTGGACACCGGACGGAAGCTCGAGCTTCATCAGGGCATCGACGGTCTTCGACGAGGTCGACAGGATGTCGATCAGCCGCTTGTGATCGCGCGTCTCGAACTGGTCCCGCGCCTTCTTGTCGACGTGGGGCCCCTTCAGGACGGTGTAGATCTTCTTGCGCGTCGGCAGCGGGATGGGCCCGCTCACGACCGCGCCCGTCGACTTGACGGTGCGGATGATCTTCTCGGCGCTCTTGTCGACCAGCGTGTGGTCGAAGGACTTGAGCTTGATCCGGATCTTCTGGTTCGCCATGGTGGCAGGTTGGGACGCGCGAGCGGCAGGGGACGTAGAAGGTCCCACCTGCCACTCACTGCGTGTGTGCGTTAGTCGAGGATCTTGGAGACGACGCCGGCGCCGACCGTCCGGCCACCCTCGCGGATGGCGAACCGAAGGCCCTGCTCCATCGCCACGGGCTGGATCAGGTCCACCGTGAACTGCGTGTTGTCGCCCGGCATCACCATCTCGA
>NZ_MVOI01000010.1 GCF_002283555.1 Rubrivirga sp. SAORIC476
GATCCCGATGTTGGCCTGGTACTCGTCCTCGGTGGCGCCGTCGTAGGTGCCGTCGCCGTTGGCGTCCTCCTGGAGGTTCACCTCGACGACCAGGCGGCCGTTGCCCTCGTTGACCGTCGGGCGGATGTAGAAGGTGAAGTATTCAGCGCCGGTCGCGTCGACGCCCATGCCCGGCGCCTCGACCGAGAACCCGGCGAAGGCCGTCGTGCCGCCCGCCATCGTCTCCGTGCCCGGGTCGACGCCGAGGTTGAGCGCCATGCCGTCCATGCCGTCACGGTCGGTGGTCGGGCCGGTGCCCGCCCCGCCGTTGGAGCCACCGTAGAAGGCGCCCGCGTTCGACGTGTCACCGTCGTTGAAGTCGTCGAAGGAGACGAGTTCGACGGCCGTCTCGATCGGAGCCGTCTGGAAGGCGAAGTCGTCGAAGGAGACGGCGAAGCCGGGGCCGTAGAGCCCGCCCATCGCGATCACCACGTTCTTGACGCGCGAGAAGTCGAAGCCGTCGTTCGAGCCGACGTTGAACGAGTTGTCGTCGTAGAAGGCCGAGATCGGAAGCTGGACGAGCGTGTACGGCTGCCCGCCG